>CAIUDK010000050.1 GCA_903897875.1 uncultured Hyphomicrobiales bacterium | reverse complement strand
TTGGTAAACATGAGGGTTGGATCATTGCGCGGCACGAGTGGAGATGAGGGAACAACCTCATGACCATTCTGGCGAAAGAATTCGAGAAATGTCGATCGGATTTCGTTGACGCCGCTCATTGCCTCTTGACCATTCAACTCCGCCTCGGCGGCCCACGCTTGCGCGCAAAGGGAACCATGACCCGCACCAAACGCCCAGCTTTTGCCTAGCATTCTACGCAGATCTTCATTTGTTTCTAACGATGGCAGTCGGGACTGTCGAGGCCCCAAGGGGGCAAGATGCCAGTTGCGAACAAGAACGGGCGCTTAAAGCGGCCTAACAGTAAATATCTAACGTCAAAACGGATTGGGCAAAATAGGCAAAAATGAAGGCAGGCAAGAATGAAGGCAGACAAGAATGGAGGCAGGCTTGCCAAACAGAGGGGGGACCTTCCCTGTTTGGCCAAGGTGAGCGCGACGGCACCGCGCTCCAGCCTTTGCCTGCCTCCAATAGGGTCTATTCTTCGGTGTCGGTGTCCTCACCTGGACCTGCATCAAGGATCTTTTCAGCCAAGATGCCCGAATTCTCACGGATAGCCCGCTCGATCTCGGCTGCCATTTCTGGGTTCTGCTTCAAGAAGCTCTTGGCATTCTCACGACCTTGGCCAAGACGCTGGCTGTCGTAGGAGAACCAAGCGCCAGACTTATCGACCACGCCGGCTTTGACGCCCAGATCAACAAGCTCGCCCATCTTCGAGATGCCTTCGCCATACATGATGTCGAATTCAACCTGCTTGAAGGGAGGGGCCACTTTGTTCTTCACAACCTTGACGCGGGTCTGGTTGCCAACAACCTCTTCACGATCCTTGATCGCGCCAATGCGGCG
Source organism: uncultured Hyphomicrobiales bacterium (assembly GCA_903897875.1). Classification (GTDB taxonomy): domain Bacteria; phylum Pseudomonadota; class Alphaproteobacteria; order Rhizobiales; family Beijerinckiaceae; genus Terripilifer. The sequence continues at coordinate 1,090 of CAIUDK010000050.1, read as the reverse complement.
GATGTCGAGACGCACAGAGGCGTAGAATTTCAGCGCATTACCGCCGGTCGTGGTCTCTGGCGAACCATACATCACGCCGATTTTCATGCGGATCTGGTTGATGAAGATGACCATCGTGTTGGAGCGTGAGATCGAAGCAGTCAGCTTGCGCAGCGCCTGGCTCATCAAACGAGCCTGCAGGCCGGGCTGCACATCGCCCATCTCGCCTTCAATTTCAGCGCGTGGCGTCAAAGCGGCCACAGAATCGATGACCAACACATCGACGGCGCCAGAGCGCACGAGTGTGTCAGTGATTTCGAGCGCCTGCTCACCCGTGTCTGGCTGCGAGATCAAAAGATCGTCGAGCTTAACGCCAAGCTTGCGAGCATAGACAGGGTCCAAAGCATGTTCAGCATCCACGAAGGCGCACACGCCACCATTTTTCTGAGCCTCAGCAATCACATGCAAGGTCAGCGTGGTCTTACCTGATGATTCAGGACCATAAATTTCAATGATACGTCCGCGTGGCAAACCGCCGACGCCCAGAGCGATATCGAGCCCCAACGAGCCTGTTGGAACTGTTTCAATTTCCACCGCTTGCTGGTTCTTGCCAAGCCGCATGATGGAGCCTTTACCAAAGGCGCGTTCGATCTGAGAAAGGGCGGCATCAAGTGCCTTAGTTTTGTCCACGGAAGATCCTTCCACGAGGCGGAGATTCGCTTGAGTCATGTGATGTTGCTCCTTCTGGCATGTGGGCGGAGACATCGCAACGGAGAACACCGCCGGTCTCGATGAATCAAATGTACATGATTTGTTCCACGCCACAAGTTCTTTTTTTGTTCTTTTTTGTTAGGCCCGAAAATAGAGTTAATTTGACCCCTACCACTTTACTAAATCGACCCGTTTCTTTGGTCCTCCAATTTTACGGCACTGCAAGCTTTAACTCATATTGACAACGGAAGCTTGGCTTTGCAATCATTGGAAGCTCTTAGCTGGGATTCTTTGAAATGAGAAACCTTATGCCGGGTGCATAGCCAGGCTTAATTAGTTGATTTTAATGGGGGCGGGCGGGTTTTACGTCCCGCCCTGCAAGCAGAGCGTGCCGTAAAAC
>CAIUDK010000049.1 GCA_903897875.1 uncultured Hyphomicrobiales bacterium | reverse complement strand
GGCCAAACGTGTCTAGTCCACCGCCTGCAGAAGACGCAATCAGTACCGTAATTGTCTTGTTTGCGAAGAAGCCGTCGTCAGCAGCCACACTTGGCAATGAGGATACCGAGAAGATCGAAACGGCCCGAGTTAGGCATTTTAGTGCACGGTTCATGTCTATATCCCCATAAATTACTGTATCTTGCTTTAGCATCAAATTTCGATGTGCAGAACGCCATCAATGTCTTTGAGCGGAAACGTCTTCAAACCACATTCGCCCGGGCCTGAGACAAGCTCTCCGGTCGATACATTGAAAACAGCCTGATGGAGCGGGCATTCAATCTCGCGCCCTTCAAGATAGCCATCAGTCAGAAGCGCATAGGAATGTGTGCAGACATTGGACGTCGCGAACAATTCACCGCCGACGTTACAAAGAGCCACGGGCGTCTCAGCAATAACAAGCCCAACCATCTCTCCTGGACTAAGGCTCTGACCACCTGGAACGGCGTGCCACGGCATGGCTTCACTCCCAAATTATTCAATCCGCTTCATCTGCGGTACTTAGAAGTTTAATTTAATAAAACTCTCGAATGCAACTGGATTTCTGCAAAAATCCCGGATAATTTCATAAATCGTCACTTCACTTAAATTAAATACTTAACTCAAGGGTCCCAAAATGCTGACATTGGAACAAGGACCGTCTGCGCAGCTCCGGCCACCGATGATCGGTGACCCCGCGCCCAATTTCTTCGCCCGCACCACACTTGGTGAGCGCAGCATTCAATTCTTCGAAGGCCGTTGGCTTGTTTTTTTCTCGCATCCCGCCGATTTCACGCCCGTATGCACAAGTGAGCTGATCGATTTTGCCAATGCAAGCAGCGCGTTTGAAGCCATAAACTGCGATCTGATGGCGCTCTCTGTTGATAGTCTTTTTGCGCATTTGGCGTGGATTAGAAGCCTTGAGACTGACTTTGGTGTGAATATCAATTTTCCTATTGTCGAAGACGCCTCAATGACTGTGGCGCGCGCATATGGAATGATCCACTCCGCCTCCTCCGATACAACAACGGTGCGCGCCACTTATGTTATCGATCCGGTCGGCATCATCCGCGCCATTCTCTGGTATCCGCTGACAACGGGCCGAAATATCGATGAAATCTTGCGGCTTGTGAAAGCACTCCAGCTCAATACCGAGATTGATATGCCAACGCCCGCAGGTTGGCGCGAGGGTGACGACGTACTTGTTCCCGCTCCTCTCACAGCCAATGAGATGCGCAAGTCAGCCAATGGCGCGGTTTGGTATTTCCGCAAGGCGAAACAAAACAGCGGTAAAAAGAAATGACCCACATCACCGCACCCATTGATAGCATTGGCTACATGGTCCCCCTCATGCGCTCATTGGCCAATGAGACGCGCCTTACCATTTTCCTCTATCTGTTGAACGATGAGAAAATGGTGTCCGCGCTGGAATCCGAGCTTGGCGTTAAGCAGCCAAACCTCTCCCAACACCTGCGCGAAATGCGAGAAGTCGGGCTCATTAGCGCTCGCAAACAGGCCAAATCTGTCTTTTACTCGCTCACCACAATTGGGCGCATCTATGCAGCTGCCTTGTTAGACATCCAATCAGAACGATATGGCACCACACAGGCGCCAATCATTCAACATCAAGAGCCAGAGGTTGAAAAATCCCAATCATCCATGCAAGCTGCAGGCTTCGCGCGGATGAAATGATTGAACACGTGAATCGCACACAATAACCGGAGGGAACCCTATGCTAACACTCAACCGAATTTCACACCACGAAGCCAATTTGATGATTGCGGCCGCCGAGGCAAAATCGCTCGAAATCAAAGTGCCAATGTGCATTGCTGTCACCGATGAATCAGGCAATCTCATTGCTTTTTCACGCATGGATGGCGGCAAAGTCAGCAGCATCAGCATCGCAATCGATAAGGCTTTCACATCGTCTGCCGCACTCAACCCAACAGAATTTTACAACAAGCTCTGCGTACCGGGTAACCCAACCTTCGGTATCCACATCACCAATGGCGGACATTTTTCCATCATCGGCGGCGGCTTGCCTGTGAAGGTGGACGGAAAAGTTGTCGGCGGAATCGGCGTCAGCTCTGGTACGCCCGCTCAGGATGTTGAAGTTGCACAAGCCGGCGTTGATGCCTTCATGGCTTCACTTTAATCTGACGCACATATGAAAAAAGCTCCGGCAAAACCGGGGCTTTTTTTATTAAGCCGCTTTGAGCGGGAAATAAACATCCAGCCATTCACGCACAACGTTGCGCACGCGATGATTGGTTTCCGAGAACATGAAATGATCTGTCTCATTAAAGAGATGCAAATCTTTCGCCTTGCCCGCTTTATGAAAAAGCGCAATCGATTGTTCTGTCGGCGTCACAGAATCGACCGAGCTGTGTAGCAAAAGCAGCGGACGCGGTGCCAGTTTATGGATCACATCTTCTGCCGTAAAATCAAACATGCTCTGCGCAGTTTCAACTGGGAAACTATCGACTGATTTTTTGAGCACGTGGTGCTTCATATGGTCTGGCACAGGCACGATGTCATAGCGATCAACCATCATCGACTTGCCGGTGCGCTCACGATAGGCCTTGCCCTCTTCCAGCATTTTGTTGAACTTAGCCCAACCTTCTGCCGTAGGATGTTGGCCACGGAATTTGCGTGCGCCATTGCCCCAGCCGCCTGATGAAATCACGCATGAGAAACGCTCGTCGATGCTGCCGGCATAAAGCGCCACCGCTGCACCAAAGCTGCTGCCAATCACACCAACACGCGCGCCATCAATGGCAGGATGCGACTGCAAAAACGTCAGCGCATTGCAAGTGTCTGCCACCTGATCCATGCACAGAATATGGCCAAACTCGCCGTCGCTATCGCCACAGCTGCGGAAGTCAAACCGCAGGGTCACATAGCCAAGTTCATTGAACATTTTGCATGGCAATTGCACATTGCTTGCGTTCTTGTTGCTACCAAATCCGTGCAGCACAATCATGGCTGGACGCTTCTCGCCCGGCTTCACATCGTCGGGAACACTCACAATAGCCGACAGCTTAAAACCGTCAGAAACAATGGTAACTTCTTGATCCATAGCCTTATCAAACTCCTCTATTCAACCATTCAATCTACGATTAGCGAACCATATCGACCACTTCTTTAGGGGTGCTCAATACGCGCTCAGTAATTTTTTCTAATGTCTCATAAGACATCGGCTCAATCGGCATCTGCAGTTTCTTGGCATCTGCCAAAAACTCCGGATCCGCCATAGTTTCCACAAACGCCTTGCGCATGGCGGCTACACGAGCAGCTGGCACGCCCGGTGGCAGAAAGACCGAACGGCCATAGTCTGATTCAGACGAGATAAATTCCGCAGCCTTTTTCTGCACTGGATCAAGAACGAGCTCAGGCAAGGTCGGCACATCTGGCAAGGATGGCTCGCGGCTGAGTGCTGCGAACGCAATCGGGCGAACCTCTTTGTTCTTAATCATATCAGGCGCTGATTGCACGATGCTCAACCAAGAACCGCCACGCGCTTCAATTTCGCCGCGCTGCATAGCGATATTGAGATCAGACGTACCTTTGTAACCTGTGACGATTTTAAATTTCGTACCAGTAAACTTGTTGAGCATATTGGGCAGAATATAGGTTGGTGAGCTTGGTCCCGTTGCACCCACAATCACTTCGTGCGTCTTGGCTTCCTCAACCGACTGAGCTTTTGCTGTATGCCACACGGCCAGCATGTTGCGGATAGGCGCCATATTGCCAATCCAAAGCCATGTGCGCGCGTCATATTGCGCAAATTGTGGATTGACGAGCTGGTTCAGCACAATCGTCTGCTGCGTCATAGCAATGGTGAGTCCGTCGCGCGGCACAACAGTCTGCATCTGATTAGCAAGCGTAAGCCCACCCGACTCGCCACCATAATAGCGAGGAAGAATCTTTGGGTTGCCCGGAATATGGCGGCTCATATGCTGGCCAAGAACCTGCGCATAAATGCCAAAAGAACCGCCCTCGCCTGATCCGACGAGAAACGTAACAACTTTGCCTTTATAAAAATCTTCGATGGCGTCAGCAAAAGCCAACGACGCGTTTAACAAGAGGCCAGCAACAAGGCCAGCGCAGACGGATATTATCCGCTTCATAAAACCCTCCCGTTATTGCTTGGCATTAATATTAGGAGCAACTGGCACCTTGCCTTAACGCGACCATATTTGAGTATGGAACCCAGTCAAGCAAGAAGCGCCAACGGATGGATGGCGCGTTGAAATCAAGGCTCGCGATCTCTATAGTGGATATTGATTTTAGATGGTTGCAAGCGACCAGACTTGCATCTATTCGTTAGATCTCAAAGCATAGCAGGAGAGTGATGTGTCAACCATACCCCACAACATCGCCCTTTCAGTGACACCAGTGGTGACGGCATTCTTCGATGAAGATACCAACACGGTCACCTATGTCGTCACCGACCCAAACTCCAAGTCATGCGCCGTCATCGATTCCGTTATGGATATCGACTATGCAGCCGGACACATCAATTATGACGCTGCAAACAAAGTCATTCAATACATTCAAGAACACGGCCTCAAATTAGAATGGCTCATCGAGACACATGTGCATGCCGATCATTTGTCTGGCGCGCCCTATATTCAGGGCAAGCTCGGCGGCAAACTCGGCATCGGTGAAAACATCACCATGGTCCAAGACACATTCGGCAAAGTGTTTAACGAAGGAACTGAATTTCGCCGTGATGGCAGCCAATTTGATCGCCTCTTCAAAGATGGTGACACTTATCAAATCGGCACAATGACCGCTTTTGCGATGCATACGCCCGGCCACACGCCGGCCTGCATGACGCATGTGATCGGAAACGCAGCCTTTGTTGGCGATACTTTGTTCATGCCAGATGGTGGCTCGGCACGCGCCGATTTCCCTGGCGGCGATGCACGCGTGTTGTTTCGTTCAATCAAGCGCGTGCTCTCATTGCCAAATGAAATGCGCCTATTCATGTGCCATGACTACGGCCCAAATGGTCGCGACATTCGTTGGGAAACCACGGTGGCAGAACAACGCGCACACAACATCCATGTGAATGATACTGTGACCGAGGATGAATTCGTGATTATGCGCGAAGCGCGCGACAAAACCTTGGGGATGCCAAGACTCATCATCCCCTCGCTCCAAGTGAATATGCGCGGTGGTGAATTGCCGCCCGCAGATGAGAGCGGAAAGCGCTTTCTGAAAGTACCAATCAACGGCCTTTAATGAGGCCATCCATAAGAAGATATGAGGGGACGGAAATGCAGACCAATTCAAGCGCATCAGCGCAATCAAACGACGCCATCCACGACGTCGTGATCGTAGGCGGCGGCTCAGCCGGCATCACCTTGGCCGCAAGCCTTTTGCAGCGTAAAGCAAACGCAGACATCGTCATTATCGAGCCCGCCGCTGTGCATTATTATCAGCCCGGCTGGACCCTAGTCGGCGCTGGCGTCTTCAATGCTGACTATACCGCACGTCCTATGGCATCGGTCATTCCGCCAGGAACGCAATGGATTCAAGCGTCCGTCACCACATTCGATCCAAGCAATCATAGCGTGACGTTGAGCGATGGACGGGTTGTGCGCTACAAAAAACTCGTTGTAGCACCCGGCCTCAAGCTTAATTGGGACGGCATTGAAGGTCTGTCGGAAACACTCGGCAAGAACGGCGTCACTTCCAACTACCGCTATGATCTTGCGCCCTACACTTGGGAGCTCGTGCAGACATTAGGCAAGGGTCGCGCTGTGTTTTCACAGCCACCCATGCCCATCAAATGCGCTGGCGCACCGCAAAAAGCGCTCTATCTCTCTGCCGATTATTGGACAAAGCGCAATCAACTGAAAGACATTCAGATTGATTTCTTTAACTCCGCACCGGCTCTGTTTGGCGTGAAGGATTATGTTCCAGCGCTCATGGAATATATCAAGAAATATAACGTCAATCTGTGCTTGCAGCACACGCTCACCAAGGTGGATGGACCTGCGCGCAAGGCATGGTTCACCAAGGTTGATGCGGATGGCAATAAAACAACAATCGAAACTGATTTCGATATGCTCCATGTCGTGCCGCCACAAATTGCGCCTGATTTTATCCGCAATTCGCCGCTTGCAGATGCGGCTGGTTGGGTGGATGTGGACCCCGGCACATTGCGTCATAAAACATTGCCAGACATCTATGGCCTAGGTGACGCGACCAACACGACAAACGCAAAAACCGCTGCAGCAGTGCGCAAACAGGCACCCGTCGTTGCTCACAATGTGGTCAAAGAACTCAACGGCCTTGCCTATCCAGACGCTATTTATGATGGCTATGGCTCATGCCCTCTCACTGTTGAGCGCGGCAAAATTGTGCTGGCTGAGTTTGGTTATGGCGGCAAGCTTTTGCCGACCTTCCCGCTTTGGTTCATCAACGGTCTACGTCCAAGCCGCTTGGCGTGGTTGCTAAAAGAACGCATCCTTCCACCGCTCTATTGGAAGATTATGCTGCAAGGCAGAGAGTGGCTCGCGCGACCAAAAAACTTTTCGTGAATGCGCCAGCCGCTTAGTCAAAATTAGGAAGGGAATCGCCTTGTCCAATTTCAGAAAAATCTTTCCGCTTCTGGATTGGGCGCCCACCTACTCAAAGTCTGATGTTGTCAGCGATTTAGTCGCCGCCATTATTGTGACAATCATGCTCGTCCCGCAAAGTCTCGCTTATGCGATGCTTGCGGGACTGCCACCCTACGTCGGGCTCTACGCGTCAATTTTGCCATTGGTGGCCTATACTTTTTTCGGGACAAGCCGCACGCTTGCGGTTGGTCCCGTGGCCGTTGTGTCGTTGATGACGGCTGCTGCGGTCAGTCAAGTCGCACTGCAAGGCTCGCCCGAATATCTCACAGCCGCCATCACGCTAAGTTTCATCTCCGGCCTTCTGCTGATTGTAATGTCGTTTTTGCGTCTTGGATTTCTGGCGAATTTCCTAAGCCACCCGGTCATTTCTGGCTTCATCACAGCATCGGGTGTACTCATAGCAACGAGCCAGCTCAAGCATATTCTTGGCATTAAAGCCGAGGGCGATACGCTGCCACACATGTTGCAACAGGTGTATTTGCAACTGAATCAGTTCAACATCTACACACTCATTGTAGGTGGAGCCGCCCTCGTATTTTTGTTTTGGGTGCGCAAAAACTTAAAGCCCCTCCTGCTTAAATTTGGCACCGCACCACGCCCCGCAGACCTGATCGCCAAAGCTGGCCCCGTGGTGGCTATTGTGCTGTCTATTGGTGCTGTTGTGCTCTTTGATCTTCAATCCAAAGGGCTCAAAATTGTTGGTTCAATCCCTGCAGGCTTACCGCCCTTTGCACTGCCCTCATTTGACGCGCAGTTGTGGCTGCAACTTCTAGGGCCGGCAGTTCTTATCAGCCTCGTCGGCTTTGTTGAATCCGTATCGGTCGCGCAAACTTTAGCGTCCAAACGTCGGCAGAGAATTGATGCCAACCAAGAACTGATCGGGCTTGGCACTGCCAATCTCGCCGCCGCAATTTCAGGCGGCTATCCAGTCACGGGTGGCTTTGCGCGCTCGGTGGTTAATTTCGATGCGGGCGCAGAAACACCGATGGCTGGGGCTTTTACGGCCGTTGGCATTTTGCTGACCACCTTGCTGCTCACGCCCTTGTTCAAATATCTCCCGCAGGCGGTGCTGGCGGCAACCATTATCGTGGCTGTGCTTTCGCTCGTCGATTTGCCCTCCATTAAGCGCACCTTCGTTTATTCGAAGTCCGATTTCTCTGCCATGGCAGTCACGATTGTTCTCGTGCTTCTGGTCGGCGTGGAGACGGGAATTGTCGCAGGTGTTGGCCTTTCCATGCTGCTCTTTCTATGGCGCGCCAGCCGGCCCCATATCGCGATTGTTGGGCAAGTGCCCGGCACCGAGCATTTTCGAAATATCAACAGACACAGCGTTATCACCCATCCCGCCCTGCTCTCTCTTCGCGTTGATGAAAGCCTGTACTTTGCCAACGCCCGCTATCTCGAAGACCGCATCTACGATTGCGTTGCCTCCCATCCAAAACTAGAAAATGTCGTGCTTGTCTGCTCCGCCATCAACATCATTGACGCAAGCGCACTAGAAAGCCTTGAGGCGATTGCACATCGCCTATCAGCAGCGGGTGTTGGTTTCCATCTGTCGGAAGTTAAGGGGCCCGTCATGGACGGGTTGAAGCGCTCGGACTTCTTTGACCACTTCAAAGGTCAGATCTTTTTATCGCAATTTGAAGCGGCTCATGTGCTCACTGGGGCAACAACTTAGTCGGAACACACGCTCATTTAAGCAAGTGGACCAAGTAATCGGACAAGTGCTGATCCAATCCCGGTAAATACGACCGAAACTGCCGGAGCGGATTGACAATACCTCGCAAGCTGTATCAATTTAACATGAAGCTGCAATGTCAGTTAAGTGAAATGAACAAGTCAGGTCTGGTTCAGAAATCTGACACAAACAATCTTAGGGAGACGAGTCACCATGACACAGAAAAGCACCACTCATGCACCCCTCGATATGCATGAACATCTCAAGCGTCTCGAAGAGCGCGGTCTGTTGGTGACGATTGATCGACCCATCAATAAAGACACAGAAATTCATCCGCTCACGCGTTGGCAGTTTCAAGGTGGATTGCCTGAAGATGCACGTCGCGCATTTCTCTTCACCAATGTGTACGGTTCCGACGGTCGCAAATTTGATATGCCCGTTGTTGTCGGTGCCCTAGCCGCTTCGCCTGCCATTTACGCAACAGGCATGGGCGCAGACGTGAAAGACATCGGCGATGTCTGGACACATGGCATGAACAATCCAATCGCACCTGTGCTGATTGAAAATGCGCCTTGCCAAGAAGTTGTCATGACCGGCGCTGATCTCACCAAGGAAGGCGGTGGCCTCTCGTCCCTGCCTGTGCCAATTTCGACACCGGGCTTCGATTCAGCCCCCTATTTCACGTCGACACTCGTTGTCACAAAAGACCCCGAAACCGGTATCCGCAATATGGGCACCTATCGCGCGGGCCTCAAAGCAAATGATCGCGTCTGTCTGCGCATGGCCACGCGCCTCACTGGTGCGGGTGGTTATGCCCATTGGCTCAAATACCATGAGCTGGGCCAACCAATGCCGTGCGCCATTGTGATTGGCGCGTCGCCAATCGTGCAGTTCACTGGTCCGCAAAAGCTTGCGATTGATGATGATGAAATGGCGATTGCTGGTGGCCTCGCAGGCCGCGCCATTCGCACCTGCAAAGCCAAGACTGTTGATCTCGAAATTCCAGCCGATTCTGAAATCGTGATCGAGGGCTTTATTGATACGGAATATGTTGAGCCAGAAGGTCCATTTGGCGAGAGCCATGGTTATATTGCGCTCGAAGAATTCAACATGCCGATGCGCGTCACAGCGATCACACATCGCAAAAAGGCTGTGCTTGTTTCCATCATCAGCCAAGTGACGCCAAGCGAATCTAGCGTCATGAAGAAGGTTGCTTACGAGCCGCTGTTCTTCAATCACCTCAAGAAGGCAATGAATGTGAAGGGCATCACCGGCGTTGTGATGCACGAACCACTTACCAATCTTCGCCCGGTGATCTTCTTAAAGTTCAAGCCCGGCTCTGTGAAATCAGAAGTCTGGCGCGGTCTGCAAGGCGCTTCATCTTTGCAAGCGCAATGCGGCAAAATTGTTGTGGCAGTGTCTGATGACGTTGATCCCAACAATGCAGACGCCGTGTTCTGGTCGATGGCCTATCGCTCAAATCCGATTGAGGACATTTTGATTGTTCCCAATCGTTCGCGCAGCCATGGCCCTAAGCATGACACAACGCTCAACTCGACACTGCTGATTGATGCGACAGCCAAACACGCCATGCCGCCACTCGCTTTGCCGGGTCAGGAGTTCATGGAGAATGCGCAAAAGATTTGGGAAGAATTGGGCCTACCGTCGCTCGCACCAAAGGCACCATGGCATGGTGTGCATTTGGGCGATTGGGGCAAGCTTTGGCAGCAATTTGCTGAATCAGCCACCAAGGGAAATTGGAAAGAGAATGGTGAGATAACGCTCAAGCGTCGCCGCAAAGGCGTCTCACCAGAAACACCCGTTCGCAAAGTAGAGAACGACGTCTAAACATTTCCAAACACATTTGGAGGCCAGACGTTAATCTGGCCTCCGCTCCATACAAAAAGCAAAAAGAAAAAGTACAAGACGAAATTCGACCGGCACCCGTGGGAGGGAATGATGGTTACGAAGATAGGCTTTCGAGTTGGAATAGCAGCGGCTATTGGACTTTTTTTAAGCGCACAAGCTCAAGCACAAACACCAGCAGAGTTTTACAAGGGCAAAGAAATTCAAATGCTCATCAGCCATCCACCCGGTGGCGGCTATGATGCCTATGCGCGTTTGTTCGCACGATTCCTTCCACAATTTATGGTCGGCAACCCAAAAGTTGTTGCGCAGAATATGCCCGGAGCGGCCGGTGTGGTTATGGCCAACAGTCTGGCTGTGCAGCAGCGCAATGATGGAACTGTCATCGGTCTAGGGCCAGGTGCGCTAGCCGTCTCCGATCTTTTTGAAACACCGGGTGCGCGCTATAAGGGCGGCAATTTTTCTTGGATCGGCAGTATGAATGCTGACGTGGGCGTGGCGCTGGCGTGGCACACGGCACCGGTTAAATCCACAGCAGATCTCTTCACCACTGAGCTCATTACGGGCGGCGCTGGCGCCACCGACCAAAGCGTCATTTTTCCAATCGCGCTCAATCGTATTCTGGGAACAAAATTCAAAGTCATTCCCGGTTACGCTGGCAGTGCTGCAACAGCCCTTGCGATGGAACGCGGAGAAACGTCTGGCATTGGCGGCATGAATTTCTCATCCATTCTTGCCAACAAACCAGAATGGATACGTGATAAGCAGATCACCGTGCTTGTGCAATTGGCATTGCAACGCCATCCCGATTTGCCAAATGTGCCAACCGTGCTTGAATTGGCAAAGACCGAAGACCAGCGCCAAATTTTGGAATTGATCTTCTCCCAGTCAGATATGTCGCGCGTGATCTTTGGACCACCCGGCATGCCAGCAGATCGCCTCAAAGCACTGCGCACAGCCTTCAACACAATGATGAAGGACAAAGACTTTTTGGCCGAGGCTGAAAAGATCAAGATGGAAATCAACAATCCGATGTCGGGCGAAGATGTTGAGAAGCTCGTCAACAAACTTCAAAAAACAAAGCCTGAAATTGTGAAACAGGCTGCCGAAGCCATTCGCACACAATAAAATATGCAGCGTTGAGAGGGCCTAAGAATCCTCTCAACGTTTCCGGCGCACAAAGCCCACCGACAGCGCCGAGCCAATCAAGCTCACACCAATCACAGCAAACACGCCGCGCGCCCCAGTGGCTGCGGCCAAGAACGACGCCATAAATGGCAAGGACACTTGTCCAATGCGATTGCCCGTGATGCGCAAAGACAAGGCCGTTGCGCGCGCTGTATATGGCGCCAATTCAAGCACGTTTGTGAGGCTCAGCGTCGTCGCTATGCCCAACCCCATGCCCATAAAACCGGCCACAACATACATCATGAAAGTCGTGAGCGGAAAGCCAAGTGCTGCATAGGACAGCCCCGCAAGCGTCATGCTCAGCAACGTCAACTGAACGCGGCCAACAATGCTAACAAGTCGGGCATAGAACAAGCGCGCCAGAACGGATGCCCCCGAACGCGTCATCAAAATCAATCCAATATCACTCACGTCAATCGAATGTTCCGCGCCAAGCAAAGGCAAATAGATCACTGTGATTTCCTGCGACGTCATCGTCATCACACTGGCCACCAATGAAATGGTAAAGCCGGGAATACGAAACAGCTCGCGCACGGGAATAGGCGCAATCTCTTTTGCATCGCGTGCAACACCCTTGGCCTTGGGGATCGCAAACGAGATCAGAAGCGCCCCGAACGCCATGACCAATCCAACCAAAAACAGTGGATGTGTCTCAGGTACTTTTGCCGCCCCACCGACAAGCCCCACAACAAAAGGCCCAAGAGCCTGCCCTAGGCCAGTGGCGATGAGAAAGTTACCGAACATCGCGTCACGACTGCCCTCGCCTGTGGCGCGCACGCAGAGCATTTGATGCGATGCCATGAGGCACAAATGTCCCACGCCCAGAAGAGCGGTAAAACACAAAATCATGACAGCAGTGGGTGAAAAGAAACACAGGCCGACGGCGCTGACCGCCACAAAGGAAGACCCTATACGCGCGCAAAGCGCATCATGGCCCCGATCAATAAAACGCCCCACGACCACAGCCAAAAACACCGGCAACAGAGCGAAAGTCGCCGAAATAGCCCCGAGCCAAAATACCGGCAGCTCAAGTTCAATCACATGATAAGAGGTGGAAACCCGCAACAGCCCAGTCAACATCTGCACGGCAATGCCGTGAGCCATCAATGGCACAACCAGCCGTATATTCAGGCCGCTCTGTGCAGCTCCCCCCATGTCGATTCATTCCCTTATCGAGCGTCTTTGAACTCTGCTTACCCACCTCAAGCTCAATAGTACAGACTTTGAAAATAAAGCTAAGGTTTGGCAATATGGATTGCAAAGCGCTGCGCATATGCGAAGATCCCTAACTTAAATTTCCGCCAGAGAAATTAGGCAAGAGTAATCTTGGGCAAGAGACGTCTGGGGAGGATGACATGAGACATTCCAAAATAGCGTGTGCCGCAATCGCATCGCTCACATTGGGCGCTGCAAACGTGCCTGCATCGGCGCTAGACTTCTATGCTGGCAAAACCATCACAATCGTAGTGGGCAGCGACGCGGGTGGCGGCTATGACACTTACGCAAGACTTTTTGCGCGCCATCTGCCCCGCCTCATCCCCGGCAACCCCAGCTTCGTCATTCAAAACATGCCGGGCGCTGGTAGTGCACGCGCGGCAGGCCATATGGCGCGCATCGCTCCCAAAGACGGAACAACAATTGGCATTGTGCAGCCCGGCGCAATCGTTGGCCCATTGCTAGAGGGCAAGCCCGATCCCAATTATGACGCCACAAAATTCGTCTATCTGGGCAGCGCCGATTCCAGCAATCGCGTTTGCATCACGGGCGAAACGTCCAAAGTCAAAACTTTTGAAGATGCGCAGAAAATGCAGGTCATTGCTGGCACTGCGGGCGTTGGATCGTCATCGCGCGATTATGCTTTTCTGCACAAAAACACCTCTGGCGCCAACTTCAAACTTGTTGGTGGCTATGTTGGCATGACGGATCTCTTACTCGCCATGGAACGCAATGAAATCGACACGATTTGTGGTTTCGATTGGGCCAGCGTCAAAGCGCAACGTCCCAATCTCGTGCGCGATCATAAAATCAATATTCTTGTACAAGCGGGTCTAGAACCCTTTGCGGAATTGACCGAACGTGGCGTGCCAGAAATATGGCCCTACACAAAGGGGGATCGCAACCGCGCGATTGTTGAATTGATTGTGTCTCAACAATTGTTTGGCCGGCCGTTCTTTTTCCCGCCCGGCACGCCAGATCAGCAGGTCAAAATTCTCAGACAGGCGTTTGATGTGGCGTTCAAAGATCCAGAGCTGAATGCAGACGCCGCCAAGATCCACGCGGATTTAACGCCCGCTAGCGGACAAAAAGTGCAAGACGTTGTGCTCAAAATGTATTCAGCGCCCGTCGAAATTGTTGAAGCAGCCTCTAAAGCTGTGCGCGAATAAAAAAGGCCGCGCGGTAT
>CAIUDK010000048.1 GCA_903897875.1 uncultured Hyphomicrobiales bacterium | reverse complement strand
CGCAAAGCCACCCGTGACTGGATAGCCGCCTGAAATTGCGGCGGCGAGATTGGCAGTGCCAAGCCCGATCAGTTCTTGGTTGGCATCAATTCTCTGCCGACGTTTGGACGCTAAAGTTTGCGCACAACTGCGCGCTGGATGTCAGCCGGCTTTGTGCATGGCGTACTGAACACCGATAACATCAATGTGACGGGTGAGAGTTTTGACTACGGCCCGTGGCGTTTTGCGCCCACGTTCGATCCCAATTTCACCGCCGCCTATTTTGACGAACAAGGCCTCTACGCTTTTGGACGCCAACCCAATGCCGTGTTTTGGAATCTGGCGCGCCTGGCTGAATGCCTTTTGCCCTTCAGCACTGAGGACGATTTGACGCAAGCGCTCAGCGTGTTTGAACCCACAATGCAGGCCGAATATGGCAAGGCATTGTTGGAGCGACTTGGCTTAGAATTTGTGAACGACGCCTCCACAGCCAAACTCGCGGGCGCATGGATTGAATTCTTGTTCGAATCGCAAGCACCATTCGAACAAGCGCATTTTGACTGGTACGGCGGGCTTTTGAGTGAGCCGCGCGCCACACGAAGCCCATCAGCCACACATTACACATCGCCTCATTTTAACGCGGTGCGCGATGCGCTCGCCGACCATCGTCCCAAGGACGCGGCACGAATCGCACATCCCTATTTTGCCGATGCCCAACCCTGCTCAATGCTGATTGACGAGGTTGAAGCGATTTGGAAACCTATTGCCGAGCAGGATGATTGGTCGCTGTTTGAAGCCAAGCTCCAGAAAATTGCGGTGATGAAAGCCGCCTATGCCCTTTAATGAGGCATTTTTTTGGGAATAGACGCGATGGCGTGTTTACAGAGGGCTGAGAAAGCGTAAAAGCAGACTTATGCTTAAGCTCATTTTTGATTTGGGCCCTATGCAACAGTCGTGAATCACACCCCGAAAGTGAGCGGAATGTCAGATCAACCTAAGATCGATCGTGAGACATCGCAGGCGATCGAGGCCATGATTTCGGATCGTATCCGCGAAGCCTACACGCTTCTCTTGATGGATCGTCAGAACCGCGACTTTCTGTTGCCCACGCTGCATGTGCGCTTTTTCCGCCATCTGATTGCCAACGCATCCTTGCCGGCAAGCCAGACACGCCGCGAGCTCTACAAGCTCGCTAAAGCCACTGGCATTGAGGCTGAGCAAGTGGCCAGCATTGACCGCATTGCGCTTGTTGAGCTGATCGAATTTGCGCAGACGCGCTATAAGTCGTCACCGCCGCAGCGCGAACATTTTCTAGGCTTTGTAATTGGCCTTGCGATGGATATCTCTCAGCACAATGCATAAATCTGGCGGCTATTAGCCTCGACTATCCGCGCGCCACATTTCGAACCGATCCTCAATCATCTTGAGCACCTGCGTCAGCGCCATGCCAGACACAGCAATGATGATGATCCCCACCATCACGCGATCCGTCTGAAATGTCGCGCCCGCCGTCTGCATCATATAGCCGATGCCGGCAGACGAGCCGTACATCTCGCCAACAACAATACCAATCAACGCATGACCCAAACCAAGACGCAGACCCGTCAAGAGATTTGGCACGGAGGATGGCAAAGCGACGGTCAAAAACAACTGACCATCTGAAGCGCCAAACGAGCGCGCCACTTTGACAAAATCCCGATCAATGGTGCGCACACCCGTCATAGTGTTGACGAGAATGGGAAACACAGTCGACAAAAAGATGATCGCCACTTTGGAAGACAGATCAACCCCAAACCAAATGATAATCAGCGGCATCAGCGCAATACGTGGTGTGGCATAGAGCGCATTTACAAAAGGCTCACACAGCGCGTTGAGGCGCTTATACCAGCCCATCAATATGCCCATCGGCACACCGATGACGACAGCCAAACCATAGCCCAAGGCAAATTCAATGCCGCTGACGCTGAGATCGTTATAGATGCTGCCATCGGCAAACACCGCATGTCCCGCACGTATGATGCGCACAGGCGAGCTCGTGAACAGCGGATTGACGAGTTTCCAAACGACCGACATTTCCCAGAATATCAAAAAGGCAATGACAGCAAACAGCCCGAGATAAAAACTCTCATTGCGTTGCCAATGGCCGGGAATTTTGCGTGCTGACTTACGTGGCGCCACAGCCTGAGTGTCTGTCTTGATGAGGAGATCGGTCATATCAGGCTCCCACTGTCGATGTGATGAGCCCAGTGCGGGCAGATTCTGCTTCAATCAAACGCCAGATATGTTCTTGCATGTCACGAAAGCGCGGCTCCAGTTTGATGTCGAGCGAGCGGTGTGCGGGCAAATCAACCTCCACAATCGCCTGTACCTTCGCAGGGCGCGCAGAAAATACCGCCACGCGATTGGCCAGAAAAATCGCTTCATCAATTTGATGAGTGATGAATACCGCTGTCTTGCCAGCGCGGCCTAGGATTTTCAAAAGCTCAACCTGCATGAACTCGCGTGTTTGCGCATCAAGGGCTGCAAACGGCTCGTCCAGCAGAAGCAATTCAGGATCGGTTGCCAATGCGCGCGCAATGTTAACACGCTGGCGCATACCACCGGACAATTCATGCGGAAAATGTTTCTCAAAACCTTTGAGCCCAACAAGCTCGACCAAGCTCATCGCACGATCAAGCCGCGCGGACTTAGAGAGCTTGTTTTGAATATCGAGACCGTAGGAGACATTCTCGACAACAGTGCGCCACGGGAACAACGAGTCGTTTTGAAACACCATGGCCCGATCACAACCCGGCCGATCCACGCGCACACCATCAACGCGGATCTCGCCACCAGAGACAGCAACTAAACCGTCCACAGCGCCAAGGAATGTGGATTTTCCGCAGCCGCTCGGTCCAACAATCGCCAGCAACTCGCCTTCATAGACAGTCAGATCAATGCCATCGAGAACAGGCAGCTCTGAATTCATGCGCCCATTATAGAAATCGAGACGGACGTCACGCGCTTCCATCTTCTTATTGCGCTGTGCGCCCATCTCAATTCCCCTCACGATAAATGCTTACTTAAATTTTGCGAAGAAGTTCTCTTTTTCAAGAGCCTGCAAAATGGAAATGTCGCTGATCTGCTCTGGCTTGATATCCTTTGCGGCAGGTACTTTCTCTGCCAATTCATTCAACACCAATTGCGTGCCGCTCATGGATGGATAAGGGATGGCTGGGAAGATGTCCTGAGTATAGCGCTCAAAGGTCTCGTCTAACGCATGGCTCTCAGGAGTCTTCAAAAAGGCCGAAGTCAACCTCATGGCTTCCGGCTTGTTCTTTTTGAATTCCGAAAT
>CAIUDK010000047.1 GCA_903897875.1 uncultured Hyphomicrobiales bacterium | reverse complement strand
TGCGCATGGATTACGCGCGGCGTGGAGCCGTCTGAGCGCGGCGGGCCAATCGCTTTGGCCACAACCGCCTTCTATTTCGGCCTCTACGCCATGCCCTATCCGCAAACGTTTTTGATTGCGGCCTTTGGCTATACATGGACCGAATATGCGCTGGCGATTAGCGGATTGGTTGGCGCGGTGATTGTTATTGCGCGGCCAGATCGGCGTTAGTTTTAGCCTCGCGACGCCGCCTCATAAGCATCAGACGCCACAATCCAATCTTGCTCACATGTCGCAATAGCGCGCTGCAAATCGGCGCGTTGCTGCGCCAATTGCTTGGCGCGCTCTGGCTCCGTTTTGAACAATTCGGGGCGCGATAATGCTTCGTCGATTCGCGTGGCAAGTTCGGTGAACTTCGCCAATTTGGCTTCCGACTCTTCAATCTTTTTGCGCAAGGGCATCAGCTCTTTTTTGCTTTTGCCGCCAGTGCGCGCCGCGTTCGCCGCTTGCACAGCTGCCTCTGCTGCAGCTGCCTTTTTGGCTTCTTGGGCGGCTTTTTTATCGCGCTTGGTGTCGTTGGGGTTCACACCCTCCAGCACAAGGCGGCGATAATCATTCATGTCACCGTCAAATTCTTTCACGGTGCCGCCATTCACAATCCAAAGCTGATCAGCGCAGGCTTCCAGCAAATGGCGATCATGGGCGATGATAATCACAGCGCCTTCAAAACCATTGATGGCTTCAATGAGTGCGGCGCGGCTATCAATATCCAAATGGTTGGTTGGCTCATCGAGGATGAGCAAATGCGGGCCAGAGAACGTGGCAAGCCCCATCAATAGGCGCGCTTTTTCGCCACCCGACAATTCCGTGATGCGCGTGTCGGCCTTCACATTGGGAAAGCCCATTTGCGCACAGCGCGCGCGAATTTTGGCCTCGGTGCCATCGCGCATGAGTTCCAACACATGCGAATAGGGCGTGCCCTTTTCGTCCAGATCATCAATCTGATGTTGCGCAAAAAAGCCAATGTCGAGCTTCGAGGATTTGCGAACCGTGCCGCCCATCGCGCTCAAACGTCCAGACACGAGTTTGGCGAAGGTCGATTTACCATTGCCGTTTGAGCCCAACAGACCGATGCGATCATCATTGGAAATCGACAGATTGAGGCCGGTCAAAATCGGCTTCTCACCATAGCCAACACTGGCGCCATCCATCGTGATAATGGGCGGCGACAATTGCTTGAGCGGCGAGGGGATGTGAAATGGCATGACCTGATTGTCGACCATCGCGGTGATGGGCTCCATACGCGCCAGCATTTTAATGCGCGACTGCGCTTGGCGCGCCTTGGTGGCTTGCGCGCGGAAACGGTCCACAAAAGTTTGCAAATGTTTGCGCTGTTCGTCCTGCTTCTTTTTGTTCTTGAGCAAGAGCGCTTGCTGTTCACGGCGCTGACGATCAAAGCCAGAATAATTGCCACGATAGATCGACAATTTTCCCTGATCGAGAAACATAATATGATCGCACACTTCATCCAACAAATCGCGATCATGGCTGATGACGATCACGGTCGCTGGATAGTTCGCCAAATAGTCAATCAGCCACAGAGTGCCTTCCAAATCCAGATAATTGGTTGGCTCATCGAGCAACAAAATATCGGGCGCAGAAAACAACACGGCCGCCAAAGCCACACGCATGCGCCAGCCGCCAGAATAGGACGACAACGGACGCTCTTGTGCATCAAAGTCAAAGCCAAGACCGGCCAAAATTGTCGCCGCGCGTGCGGGTGCCGCATGGGCATCAATATCAACAAGGCGCAGCTGTATCTCAGCAATCCGATTGGGGTCTTGCGTAATCTCAGCCTCTTCGAGCAGCGCTGTGCGCTCGATGTCAGCACTGAGCACGAAATCAATCAAAGAGCCGGGGCCACCGGGGGCCTCTTGTTC
>CAIUDK010000046.1 GCA_903897875.1 uncultured Hyphomicrobiales bacterium | reverse complement strand
GTTGAGCTTGGCAATGTGTCCGGGTTCGAATAGGCCTATGCAATGAAGACCCAACGGAGCAGACCTTGACCGCCGCAAACCCATCCGCCGAACTCAACGACCTTTTGGGCGCTTATAGCGCCGGTCGGCTCGACGCGCCGCTGCAGGCTTTGGTGGCGGCTCATTTGCAGATGAACCCAACCAGCCGCCCCTTCGTGCGCGAGCTTGAGACTATGGCGGCTGATGAGGCTTTCGCGCAGGACGGCGTGGCGCTCTCCAATCGCGACGAGCGTCTGCATTGTATTTTTGACGAAACTGAGCGCGTTGTGGCGCGCCCAGAGGCTGATCCATTGTTGCCAGCGCCTTTGCGCCATTTTCTCGGACACGGATCTGAGGCGCTGCGGTGGCGCGGGTTGTTGCCGAGTCTTAAAGAAGCCCGCATTGCCAATCACGGGCTTGGCGGGGAAGTGGCCTTTTTGAAAGTCCGCGCTGGCGGCCGTATGCCCGCCCATGCGCATGACGGCTCCGAATATACGTTGATCCTCAAGGGTGGCTATTCTGACGAGACGGGCCATTACCGCGCTGGCGATATTGCCATTGCAGAAGTGGGCAGCGACCATCGTCCCAAGGCCGATGAGGATGAAGAGTGCATCTGCTTCATCGTGACTGACGCACCGCTGCGCCTCACCGGACCCATAGGCCGATTGTACGAGCGTATTTTCCACGCTCGCTAAACCGGTAAATCAGCTCACCTTCGTCGTGGACAAAGCGGCCAGCGCTGCATCGCGCGCGGCTGAATGGTCGACGATGGGCTTGGGGTAAGTCTTGCCCAACACAACACCTGCTTGCGCCAAAACAGAGGGCGATGCCTCCCATGGTTTTTGCAGCCATTGGTCGGGGAGTTTGGCGAGTTCGGGCACAAAGCGGCGGGTATAAATCCCCTCCGGATCGAACTTATCGCCTTGAAGAATTGGGTTGAAGATTCTGAAGTAAGGTGCTGCATCTGCACCAGAACCTGCCACCCACTGCCAGCTGGCCGCATTGTTGGCGGGGCATGCATCGCACAAAGTATCCCAGAACCATTCTTCACCAATCCGCCAATCAATCAGCAGATGTTTGACCAGGAATGACGCTGCCACCATGCGCACGCGATTGTGCATGGTGCCGGTCTGCCAAAGCTCGCGCATGCCTGCATCAACGAGTGGATACCCCGTCTGGCCGCGCTGCCATGCGTGCAGGATTTTGCTATTCGCCTCGCGCCACGGGAACGCATCGAATTTGGCTTGGAAGTTTTTCGTCGCCAATTCTGGGTTGTGAAACAGCAGATGATAGCTGAACTCACGCCAGCCGATTTCGGACAAAAATTTAGACACCTGCGAGCCATCGACTTCGCCAGAATCTTCCACATGGCGGGCCGCATAAAACAACTGGCGCGGGCTGATCTCGCCAAAGCGGATATGGGCTGACAGACGCGACGTGGCATCAATGTCGGGCCGATTGCGATCATCGCCGTAAATCTTCAAACCGTTTTCCAAGAAATGCGCAACGCGCGCCTTGGCCCCAGCCTCGCCCGGCGTCCAACTCTCAC
>CAIUDK010000045.1 GCA_903897875.1 uncultured Hyphomicrobiales bacterium | reverse complement strand
GTCTGTGTCGCTCGAATAATTAAGTTCTCTTGCGCCATGCTTCCCCATTGCAAGAACAACAAAACCTGACTCAAACTCTGGGTCCTGCGTGTCTTTAAGAACAATACGCCCCTCGCGATGTGCTTGGCGCAAAAGATAGCAAACAGCGCCTTGCACCGCCCGGTCCGCGAAATCACTCAGTGTCTTGGTAACATCGACAAGCGACCAAACCCCGCCAAGATCAGCTAAAGCGACAAGCAGTGCAACATCTTGCCGCGCATTGCGCAAGGCGGCCATGACCTCTTGATCGCTCGTGCCCACACGACACGAATGTTCTAACTTTTCATATATGGACTTAAGGGAAACACTCGGATCTTCTTCGAGCAGAGCAACGTAACGACTTGGGCTTCGTCTCACGATTGAAAACAGAAATGGCGAATAAGCAATGAGCGCGTCGGTTAGGCGCGCTATGTGTTCCTCTTGGAAATAGGCATCAAGTCGCGGCTCGTTGCGCAATAGATCCTGATGGTGCGCCGCAAAATTCCTTTGACGCGCCACATGTGGAGTTGTGGAGACACGCTGCCAAAGTGCGCGATTATTTTGCTTCGCTTCAGTCAAGACTAGTCGCCTTTCTCTAAAGGAACATAAACGCTGACTTAACGATCCGCCTTCTTAGAATTCAAAATCGCGTCAATCTTTTCGCGCTCATCACCTGTCAAGGTCTCGACGGCTAAATACCGCTCCCCATTCCGACGACCTTTGATAAACAAGGCCAAACCGCCAAATAATAAAATCAGAAATGGGCTCACCCAAAGAACAAGTGTGTCCATTTTCATTGGCGGTTTCAAAAGAATAAAATCGCCATAGCGCTCAACGAGGAAATTAAGAATTTCCCGGTCGCTGTCGCCCTTCAAAAGCCGCTCACGCACGAGTACCCTTAAGTCCTTGGCAAGCGGAGCGGCGGAATCATCGATTGATTGGTTTTGGCAAACCATACAACGCAGCTCTGACGATAGCGCTCTGGCGCGCTCTTCGAGTTTTGGATTGGATAAAATTTCATCCGGCGTGACTGCCAATGCGGGAACGATGACGCAAACGGCTAGCATCACGGCCAAAGCCCAATGGCAAATATTTTTAATCGCCAGATTTTGCATCATTCACTCCGCTGCAACTGCGGCTTCTGAACGTCGCTTGCTTTTAACAGCGAGCCCCATTCTCAGCCTACGGTCAGACAAGGAGATCGCGCCGCCATATGCCATCAGCAAAGCGCCCAACCAGATGAAGGTGACGAGCGGCTTCCAATACATGCGCGCATCATAGCCACCATCAGCATTCGCCTCAGCCAAATTGACATAGACCTGACCAAAACCCAGCGTCGTAATACCAGCCTCTGTTGTCTGCATTTGGCGTGTCGAAAAATACCGGCGGGACGGCTCCATATTTGCAATGACGCGACCACCTTCTCTGATGGTGAGCGGCAGCACTGTCTCTTTAAAGTTAGGACCAGGCTGTTCTTTAATCGTGCCAACAGAAATCTCATAAGGGCCCAATGTGAGATTATCACCACGATGCAGGGTGATGTTTTTTTCTATGCCCCAACCCGTCGCTGCGAGTCCCAAAAGCGTGAGCCCCAAGCCGGCATGCGCGAAGGCCGTACCATAGGCGGAACGCGGCAGCCCAAACGCACGCGAAAGCATCATGCCAAGTGAAGCGACGCGACCAATGCGTCCTGCAACTTCAACGAAGGAGCCAATGATGAGATAGATTGCAACCCCAGCCGCGATGGGAGCCACAATCGGCATGCCTTGGATGACAGCAAATCCCAGCATCGCAGCAAAGCCAACAGCAGCTGCAAATGTTAAGCGCTGCGCCGAACCCAAAAGATCACCACGTTTCCAGGCTAGCATTTGCCCAATCGGCATCGCCAAAAAGATGGGAACGAAGAGCGGCCCGAAAGTCAGATTAAAAAATGGCGCACCAACAGAGATCTTCTCACCTGTGAGTGCCTCAAGCGCCAGTGGATAGAGCGTGCCCACGAAAACAGTTGCGCAGCTTGTGGTGAGTAAAAGATTATTGAGTACCAGCGCACCTTCGCGTGAGACGGGCGCAAAAATGCCGCCAACCTTGAGCAATGGCGCACGCCAAGCAAACAATGCTAGCGAGCCACCAATGAAGGAAACCAGAATTGCTAGGATGAAAACGCCCCGCGATGGATCATTCGCAAAGGCATGGACAGAGGTCAGCACGCCCGAGCGAACCAAGAATGTTCCTAGCAGCGAGAGTGAGAAGGCGAGAATGGCTAGAAAGATCGTCCACACTTTGAGCGCTTCGCGTTTTTCCATCACGGCGACAGAATGTAAAAGCGCAGTGCCAGCTAACCACGGCATAAGGGACGCATTCTCAACGGGATCCCAAAACCAAAAGCCACCCCAGCCAAGCGTGTAATAAGCCCAGTAAGAGCCCATCGCGATTCCAAGGGTCAAAAATATCCAAGCAACCAACGCCCATGGGCGAACATAGCGCGCCCAAGCTGCATTGATGTGACCATTGATGAGGGCAGCTGCCGCAAACGAAAATGTGATCGAGAACCCAACATAGCCAAGATAAAGCAACGGCGGATGAATAGCCAAACCCGGATCCTGCAAAATGGGATTCAGATCTTGCCCCTCAATGGGTGGCGCCACAGCGCGCGCAAACGGGTTTGACGTGAGCAAAATGAACAACAGAAACGCAGCCGAAATCCAAGACTGAACACTCAATGTTGTGGAACGCAGCAACAGTGGCATTGAGGATCCAAAGAGCGCCAACAGCGCTCCAAATATTTCAAGGATCAATACCCACAACAGCATGGAGCCTTCGTGACTGCCCCAGACACCGGATATTTTATAAATCAGCGGCTTGGCTGAATGAGAATTTTGAATCACGTTGATGACAGAAAAATCAGACGTGACATGCGCAATCGTCAAAGAGCCAAAGGCCAGCGCCACCATAGCAAATTGAACAAGCGCAACACTTGGAGCAATCGACATCAGAGCTGAATCATGTTTAAGCGCGCCCCACAGCGGAACGAGGCACTGAAAGACAGCGAGCGCTAAAGCAAGAACAAGTGCGTAATGTCCGATTTCAACAATCATGCCGCTCACTGCTTTCTTAAAGGTGCCGGGGCTGCCTCAGTGCCTTCTTTCCAGAGGCCCTGCTTCTTCAACGAGTCCGCAACATCCCGCGGCATATATTTTTCATCGTGCTTTGCCAAAACTGTGTCGGCTTGAATATTGCCAGCTGCATCCATGACGCCCTCAGCAATAACACCCTGACCTTCTCGAAACAGATCGGGCACTTGTCCGGTATATTGAACTTTCACATCCGTCTTCATATCAGTCACGATAAACGTCATTTGTCGCCCATTATCTTTGATAACGGAGCCTTCCTTGACGAGACCACCAACCCGCAATCTAGCGCCCGGCTTTTGAATTTTTTGCGCCAACTCAGTTGGTCCATAAAAGAAAACCAAATTATCGCGCAATGCAAAGGATACGAGACCGACAGCCAAAAAGATCACGGCTAGAGCCGATCCAATGAGAACGAGGCGGCGTGTTTTGCGCGTCATAGTTTTGCGCTTCATGGCTTTGTCATTCCCAACTCAAGCACCAATGCGTCTATCTTCTGGATCGCGTTTGAATTTCCGGAAAATTGCGCACGAGCCCGCGTCAAAGCGTCTTGTGCTTTTTCAGTCTCATGCAAAACAGTGTAAGAACGCAGCAAGCGCAACCAACCATCCAGATCATCACCATTCTGTTCAAGGCGATCGGCCAAGCGAGCGACCATGGCGCGAATGACCATGCTGTTATCACCGAGATTTGGCTCGCTCGTGGCAGGGATTTTTCCGCCTGCTGCAACAATACGATTTTGAACTTCGGTTAGCCAAGGCGCGCCGGGTGGGGACAAGCGAAGCAATTCGCTCCATGTTCCCACAGCCGCGGCTGACTCGCCAGCTTGATCTTGCGCAAGGCCAATATAGAAACGTGCCTCAGGAAGATCTGCATCCTTTGCAAGCGCTGCTTCAAAAGCTGCACGCGCCTCTGGCGACACTTTACCATTCTCTGCACGAATTAATGTTGACCCCAACGCCATTTGAATCGCGGGCTCATCACCTAATAATTGAACCAACTTCCGGAAGGATTTTGCAGCATCATCATATCTGCCAAGCTTCACATAGATAGGTGCGATGATTTGTTGTGCTTGCACATCGTCGGGATGCGTCGCCAAATGCATTTCCATCCGCGCCAACGCAGCAGCAAAATCCATTTGGTCTGGGACTGCATTGAGTCTGGCGTTAAGCGGCATGTCTGAAAAATCAGGACTGCCTGTTTTGTCGTAAACAACGAGCGTAACAAGCGGAATGATAACAATCGCCAAAACAGCAGCAAT
>CAIUDK010000044.1 GCA_903897875.1 uncultured Hyphomicrobiales bacterium | reverse complement strand
TGGTTCTGACAGAATGATGTTGGGATCTTGATTGAGTTGAATTTCCAACGAATGCAACAAGCGCCACGCATCTGGCGATAAACGCTCACGAATAATTGATGCCGCGCGCATCGCGCCACGGCTCAGCGCCAGCGCGGAGCCATAATGATCGGCAGCGTGGAGTGCCAATGTTGCAGCACTTGTTGATGTGAAATCAGGCATCGGCGCGTCTTTGGGCGGCGTGCCCAAAGCGCCCCACGCGAACAACATGCGCGTGAGTTTTTCAGCCGAGGATTGTGCCTCATGGCCGGGTATCGAATTGTCGAGGCCACGGTTGCTGAGGCTTCGGATGATCCGCAATGTCGCTTCCGTGCGCTCGATATAGCGGCCAAACCAGAACAGATTATCAGCTGCGCGGCTTGGAAGATTGCCCAGATAGCGCGTGATTTTGATATCGCTCTCGGACGGCAAAAGGCTTGTGACTTCAACGGGCTTTTGCGAGAGCAACCAAACGTCGGCAGAACTTGCGCCGTCGTTCATTGTAATGGCGCGCGAATCTTGGCGGTCTGACACGCGACAAAAACCGCCGGGCATCACGCGCCAGCCACCATCGGGGGTTGAGGTGACGTAGACTCGCAGCACGAAGGGGCGCGGTTGTAGGCGTCCGTTTTCGATCACCGGTGTTGTCGAGAGGCGCACAACCTCTTGTCCAACATAATCAATTCCGCGTCGATGAATGGCATCGCGCAGACGCGCTTGATCGGCAGGGCTCAGATCGGCACCGTTGATTGTGCGTTGGCCCTCAAAGCCCGGAACGTGATCGGTGAAGGCACCAGCAATCGCCATTTCGGGCAAGCGATCCAAAACTTCAGCGCGCTCAGAGGGTTGTCCACACCACCACGTTGCGATGTTGGGCATGGCCAAATCCTGGCCGAGCAATTTCTTGGAGAGATTGGGCAAGAAGCCCATCAGCGCGCGCGATTCCAACAGGCCAGAGCCCGGCATATTGGCGACGTTCACGCTGCCTGAGCGGATGGCGTTGAGCAGGCCCGGCACGCCCAATTGCGAGGCGGCGTTGAGCTCCATCGGATCGCAGAAATCAGCATCAACGCGACGCCAGATAATGTCCGCCCGCTTAGGGCCAGCGATGGTGCGCACAAACACGACGCCATCGCGCACAAACAGATCCTCGCCTTCGACCAGCAAAAAGCCGAGATAGCGGGCGAGATAGGCCTGTTCGAAATAGGTTTCGCTCCATGCGCCTGACGACAACAGGCAGATGCGCGGCTCGAAACGCTCGCTTGATGCAGTCAGCCCTTCGCGGAAGCTTTTGAAGAAGGGTGCCAGACGCTCAACATTCATGTCGCGGTAGAGGGTTGGGAAAGCACGCGACAGAACGAGGCGGTTTTCTAACGCATAGCCAGCGCCTGAGGGGGCCTGTGTGCGGTCTCCAAGCACCCACCAGCGGCCATCAGGGCCACGGCCGATGTCGGCTGCATACAGATTGAGCCAGCGCTTGTTGCGTGGCTCTGTGCCAATGACGGGGCGCAGAAAATCGGCGCAGCCTGAAACAGCGGCGGCGGGCAGAGCGCCTTCAGCCACCAACCGGCCGGGGCCGTAGATGTCGCCCAAAACTGTGTCGAGCAATTCGGCGCGTTGAATAACGCCCGCCGAAATCTCAGCCCAATCGTCCTCGGCCAACAGCATGGGCACGTGGCTGAGTGGCCATGCCCGATCGTTGGTTTCGCCAAAGGCCCGAAAGGAAATGCCCATATCGCGGATGTGCCGGTCGGCAGAGGCGAAGCGGCGCTCCATTTCCTGATCGTCGATGCGGGCCAGTGTTTGTAGGAACTGCGTCCAATGGGCGCGTGGCTGGCCGTCTGGTCCCATATATTCGTCGGGAACGCCGGGCAGCGGGGTGTAGTCGCGCGTCCACGCCTCAACGCGGCGCGCGGCTTCCCCATCCATATTCCAAGCAGATCCACGCATCGACATATTACCAGACAAGAGGCGTCCTTAAATCCAAGGTCATCGGGAATTCGCCAGCAGTTTCAGTTGCCGGTGGCGAAATCGAGCCCGGACTATGACCGTGTTCTTGGAAACGTGCGAGCCTTCTGGCTTGAGCTTCGTAGGAATTCACAGGAAACGTCTCATAACTGCGCCCACCGGGGTGTGCGACGTGATAAACGCAGCCGCCAAGCGACACTTGGTTCCAACTATCGATGATATCGAAGGTTAAAGGCGCATGGACCGGGATGGTCGGATGCATGCCCGATTCCGGTTGCCATGCTTTGAATCGCACGCCAGCCACGGCCTCGCCCATTGTGCCCGTTGAGGTCAGTGGCATGATGCGGCCATTGCAGGTCACGATATGGCGGCCCGGAATGAGGCCAGTGGCCTTGACCTGCAAACGCTCCACTGAGCTATCGACATAGCGCACAGTGCCACCAGCCGCACCCTCTTCGCCCAGCACAATCCAAGGCTCCAAGCCCTGACGGATTTCGATAGCGACACCGCCATGTTCGACTTTGCCATAGACGGGAAAGCGGAACTCGCGCTGCGCTTCAAACCAAGCTGGATCAAAGTCATAGCCAGCGCGACGCAGATCATTGAGGACGTCCAAGAAGTCGGTCCAGACAAAATGCGGCAGCATGAATTTGTCATGCAAGGATGTGCCCCAGCGCGCAAAGCGGCCCGCCTGTGGCTCGCGCCAGAACCATGAAATCAGGGCGCGCAGCAGCAATTGTTGCGCAAGTGACATGCGCGCATCTGGTGGCATTTCAAACGAGCGAAACTCGACCAAACCTAAGCGGCCTGTGGGGCCATCGGGCGAGAACAATTTGTCGATGCAGATTTCCACGCGATGCGTATTGCCTGACACATCGGCCAGCAGATTGCGGAACAGGCGATCCACCAACCACGGACGCGGAGCCTCGCCCTCGCCGGGTTTGGGCACTTTCGACATCGCAATTTCAAGTTCATAGAGCGCATCGTGACGCGCTTCATCAATGCGCGGCGCTTGGCTGGTCGGCCCGATGAACAGACCCGAGAACATGTAGGACAGGGCAGGGTGGCGCTGCCAATAGAGCACGAGACTTTTGAGCAGATCAGGGCGGCGTAGGAACGGACTGTCGGGCGGTGTCGCGCCACCTACAACCACGTGATTGCCACCACCCGTGCCGGTATGGCGACCGTCGATCATAAACTTCTCAGTGCCTAGGCGTGTTTGGCGTGCGTCCTCATAAAGATCGCGCGTGATCGCCACGCATTCTTTCCATGATTCCGCTGGATGAACATTCACTTCGATCACGCCGGGATCTGGCGTTACCTTCATGACATTCATGCGCGGATCGATTGGCGGTGGATAGCCCTCGACATGCAGTGGCAGGCCCAGATCATTCGCAGTGGCTTCCACCACGGCGATGAGCTCCAGATAGTCTTCCAAGCGCTCTACAGGGGGCATGAACACATTGAGGCGGCCATCGCGTGGCTCAATCGTCATAGCGGTGCGAACGGCGTCGCCTGCGGTTAAATGCTGCTCAATTTGATCGGCCCGATCATGGCCAGTGTTGGCCGGCGAGCGACGATGTTTTTGCGCCATGAAATCAGGATCGGGAAGATCGCTTTTTTCATCAAAGGGATCGGCCTGAATGATGAACGGATATTCGGATTCAGGCAGCCATGGCAGCGAGGACAAGGGCAAGCGGAAACCAACGGGGGAATCGCCGGGTGCCAGATAGAGTTTGTCGCGGCGGAACGGCCATTTCTGGCTGATCCAGCCCTTCTTCGCG
>CAIUDK010000043.1 GCA_903897875.1 uncultured Hyphomicrobiales bacterium | reverse complement strand
CTATCAGGACTGCCAATCCAATTGAATTTCAACGGTTCGAATTGGACACCATTGCCACCCAATATGGCTTCAAAAGGCACACCTCTGTTGATGAGCGCAATCACCGTGCCGTCTTTGGGGGCGGTGTTATAGAGCTGGTTTGCCGCAACTAAACTGCCAGCACCGGGCACATTTTGTGGCACGACATTGGGCTGGCCTGGAATATAGCGGCCCATAAACCGCGCCAGCAATCGCGCCCAAAGATCGTCTGACCCGCCAACACCATAGCCGATCATCACCGTGACAGTTTTGCCGCGGTAGAACGACTCAACGGATTGAGCCTGCGATGTCACAGGAAATAGGATAGCGAAAGCTAGGGCTATCAAGCCCTTTACACTGGTGCGCATAAATTCCTCCCCATATCACCGCCTCTAATGGGCAGCTTATCGGTATGGGTAGTCGATCAGGCCGGGCTCAAACGGTCAAGTGCGCGAGCGGCT
The DNA here is from genome assembly GCA_903897875.1 of uncultured Hyphomicrobiales bacterium. Taxonomy (GTDB): domain Bacteria; phylum Pseudomonadota; class Alphaproteobacteria; order Rhizobiales; family Beijerinckiaceae; genus Terripilifer. The sequence continues at coordinate 13,826 of CAIUDK010000043.1, read as the reverse complement.
TAATTTGGAATTTATATTGTTAAGATGGGCGATGTCGGCGGCTCATGCCTCCACCGCCCAAATTTTGGCATCCGCACGCTCGCCAATTAGTGCGAGACCATTGGCGATGGAGAGCAATTCATCGCCCGACTCAATCTTGTTGGCACCAAAGCGGCGTTCGAACAATTTACGCACAGCTGGAACAAAGGACGTGCCGCCGGTGAGAAAGACTTTATCAATCGCGCCATCTTCAAGACCCGCATTCACCAAAGTCTCAGACAGAGCTTCCTCCATGCGCGCCAGATCATCGGCGATCCACAGATCGAAATCTTCGCGCCGAATGGTGGTTTTGAAATCAGTGCCCAAGGGCGCAAAGGTCAGCTCGGTCTCTTCATGGGTTGAGAGACGTGCTTTGGCAGCCGACACAGCGCGATACAGCGGATAGCCTTGATTGTCTTCGACGACATCAATGAAGCGCTGAATTTTGTCTGGCTCGACGCAAGATTTGAGCATCTGCTTGAGCTCACGAAACTCATCAGACATCTTCAGCAAGGACAATTGATTCCAACGTCCAAAACGCGAGAAGACGCTCTGAGGCAAATCCAAAATCTTGCCCAAACTGCGATAGGACGTGCCGCGTCCCAAATGTGGCAAAATGACATTGTGAATGATGCGAAAATCAAATGTATCGCCAGCCAGCCCAATACCGCCATGGCCCAATGGCGTTGCCGAAAAAGCACCGTTCGATACATCAAATTGCATGATGGAATAATCGGTCGTTCCGCCACCAAAATCGGCGACAAGAATCTTGGCGTTTTTCTTCAGTTTGCTGGCAAAGAAGAAAGCCGCAGCCACCGGCTCGTAGACAAACAGAATTTCCGAAAAGCCAAAGCTGGAAAGCGCCGTGCGATAGCGGTCCATGGCGAGCTTAGGATCTGCGCTGGCACCTGCAAATGTGACGGGGCGCCCAATGACGAGACGCTCTGGCACGGGCTTGAGCGTGTCTCCAGCATGATTGAGCGTGCATTTAAAGAACGCTTCGAGCAAATCTTCAAAACGATATTTCTTGGCATAGAGATAGGTGTTTTGAAAATGCGGGCTGGCAGCAAAGGATTTCAGCGATTGCAGAAAACGGCACTCAGCAGGATCTTCGATATAATGCTGGATCGCCCATGGCCCCACATCCACGCTGAGATTGGGTTGCGGCACATCGGGTTTCCAAAAGGACAGAGCTGAGCGTAGCGAATCAATAGATTCGCCGCCGAATTGAAATTCGACTGGCGTGGCGAGGCCCGATTGGCCATCACATGTTGCTAAGACCGTATTGGTTGTGCCGAAATCGAGACCGAGTGCGCTTGCCATAAGACGAAAATATCCCGCTGAAATGAGGTTCTGCGTATAGACGCTTTGGCACAACAAGCGCAACCGTTGCTCTAAAATGAATTCGGCCCGCATGCGCGTTTGAATTAAAACGCATGCGGGCCGTCAATTTTATTCGAGCCGTAAGATCTTATTTGCCAACGGATGGGTACGCAGCGCGGATCTTTTCCAGCAGTTCTGGTGACACATTGGAGACATCAGTAATAAGCTTTTGCAACTCTTCACCCGTCATAGGGTCAAGGCCCACTTTCAATTTAGCGATGTCAGCAAGAAATGCCTCATCCTTCATCGTTGCATCGAAGGCGCGACGCAATACGTTCACACGATCGGCGGGCGTGCCCGGTGCTGTGAAGAATGAAATGCCAATTTCACTGGCAGCCATAATAGCGGTGAGCACTTTGCGCTCTTCGTCATTGCGGGCCAGCTCAACGGCTGTAGGCACATCCTTGAGTTCTGGAAGACGCTTAAGGCCGAATTGAACGATGATGTTGACAGATTTGTCACGCAACCAATCGCCCTTTGCCGTACGCACAGCTTCAAACGCCGTTGAATGGCCTTCAACTTCACCGCGCTCCACAGCCAGCATCGCCTCGTTGGAGCCTCTGTAGCCCATGACGAGCTTGAACTTCGTGCCAATGACATTGTTCATAACAGTTGGGTAGATCGAAACTGTCGAGCCCGCACCTGTGCCTGACAATGTTGATTCAATCTTTTGTGCATCCGCCATCGTTTTAACTGGCGATGTCTTCCACAACATCACGATATTGATGAGCGGCGTCACGCGACCAACCCAATTAAGTTCAGGCGCCTTAAAACGCACACCTTGCGTGCCTAGCTTCTCATCAAGAGCCAATGTGGGCGCACCAAGACCAATCACAGTGCCGTCTTTTGGCGATGCATTGTAGATCTGGTTGACGGCGATAAAGCTACCAGCGCCGGGCATGTTGCGCGTAATAACGGTTGGATTGCCGGGGATGTTTTTGCCCAAATGATTGGCTACGAGGCGGGCGTACGTATCGTTGCTGCCGCCAGTGTCATAACCGATGATGAATTCAATCGTCTTGCCTTTGTAGAAATCAGCAGCCGTCGTCTGTGCCTGAGCTGCCATTGGACCCGCTGCGCACAGAGTGGCTGCAAGGGTCGTTGCAAGAGTTGTTAAAACTGTCCGTCGCATCATTTCGTTTCTCCCGTCGTCAAATCTTTTGTTGCGAAACTTATCTCGCAAATTTTTTCTGCGCTTTGTTCAGCGCCCAACATGTTCAGCACTTGCCTTATTGCTAAGGCTTGCTTGGCCAATGGTGCAAAGGAAGCCGAACTTCCCGATCACACGGCGGCTATGCCAGCTGTGAGCGGCATCTGCTGTGTCAAAATCCGCCACTGCAGTCACATCACGCCCTTGCACGAGCCGCCAACATGAAGGCGATTCACTCAACTGCACATCTCAAGTGTACATTTGCGCAGGGACACCTTGCCCCATCTATAGCCATTTTACAAATTTACGCGGTCATTCGCTCTAGAAGTATTTTGCACCGCGTCCGGGCTGATATGGGTCCAAACATCGCCTGATTGGGATGATCAGACGATGTGGGAAATTCTGTCACAGGACGAACAATCCCTACCATTCGACCGAGATATATTGCGTCTCGAGAAACTCCATCATCCCGTGGTGAGCGCCTTCGCGGCCAATGCCCGACTGCTTGGTGCCACCAAAGGGTGCAGCAGGATCTGACACAAGACCGCGATTGAGGCCAACCATGCCAAAGTCCAAACGCTCTGAAAAAGCCAAACCGCGCTTCACATCCTTGGTAAAGACATAAGCAACAAGACCGTATTCCGTAGAATTGCAGCTAGCGATAACCTTCTCTTCATCGGAGAAGCGCGTGAGTGCCGCAACGGGCCCAAAAATTTCTTCCCTAAAGCAACGCGCGTCTTCACGCACATCAACCAATACCGTCGGTGGGAAAAAGAAGCCCTCACCCGGTAGCGCTTTGCCGCCCGTCAACACCTTTGCGCCATGGGCCACCGCATCATCGACGAGCTCTTGCACCTTGTCGCGTGTCTTGGCATTCACCAGCGCGCCAACTTCAACGCCTGCATCAAGACCATTGCCCACTTTCATCGCCTTCATGGCAGCCGTGAGTTTTTGCGCGAATTCATCGTGGACAGATTCATGCACAAAGAAACGATTGGCCGCCGTGCAAGCAGACCCCAGATTGCGCATTTTGGCTTGCATGGCTCCTGCCACAGCATGATCGACATCGGCATCTTTTAGCACCACGAATGGCGCGTTGCCGCCCAATTCCATTGCTGGCTTCAAAATATTTTGCGCGGCTGTCTTGAGCAAGGCGCGCCCCACTTCTGTCGAGCCCGTAAATGAAATCACGCGTACGCGCGTATCATTAAGCAATGATGCGACGAGTTCCGCAGACCGATTTGCGGGAAGCACATTGACGACGCCCTTAGGAACACCAGCTTGTTCCAACAATGGCATGAGCGCCAACATGGTCAGCGGCGTTTCTGTTGCGGGCTTGATAATCACCGGGCAGCCAGCAGCCAGCGCTGGTGCAATTTTCCGCGTGCCCATAGCAGCAGGATAATTCCACGGTGTTACCAACACGCCAATGCCGGCTGGCCGATGCTGAACAAGTATGCGCGCGCCACTGGCAGGTGCTACGCTCAGCTCACCAATATTGCGCACGGCCTCTTCTGCATTCCAGCGAAAAAATTCAGCTGCATAAGCGATTTCACCACGCGCATCAGGCAGCGCTTTCCCATTTTCCAATGTAACAAGGCGCGCGAGCTCTTCTTGCTTCTCCATCATCAATTCAAATGCTTTGCGCAGAATTTCGCTGCGCTGGCGTGGCTTCATTGCAGCCCATCCCGCAAAGGCACGCTCAGCGGCATCCAAAGCGGCCTTGCCATCTTCCAATGTTGCGTCAGCAACTCTAGCAATCAATTCGCCAGTGGCTGGATTGAAAACATCGATGAGACCGCCGTCAGACGCGTCACGCCATTGCCCGTCAATGTAGAGTTTTGTTGGAATATTGGGGATGATGGCCTGTTTCATCTGGGTGTCCTGTCTCTTATCGGTCCCGCGATGAAGTCAGCGGTTGAACCGCTGCATTGCTCATCGAAACCTCCCTTGATTGGCGCGGCCTCATCGGCTCTCAATCGTTCAATCTGCAAACATCATACACACGAACGACTCTGGTTCAAGATCGCTTGACACTTGCTGTTTTTCATTAAGTCAGAAGCCCAATCAGGGCTTGGATAATCTTAACTTTATCAATTTCAACTTTATCAATTTCAACTTGGCAAAAATTCGCAATTCCCCAACATCGATCTATCCAGAATTGATCCAGTCAGGCGGGTCCGCAACCGTTGCGCCGTAGGGAAAAACAGGAACCCCCAATGCGCACGCGCGTTTGGTTCAAGCGCAAAAGGAGAGTGCCATGACCGATGCCATTGGGAATACGCCACACGAGCGTGGCGACATAAATGCTCCACACCTAAGCCGCGTCACACCGGCAGAAGATGCGCGCACCATTCTTATTAATCGCGTTTCATGGGGTGCAGTTTTAGCAGGTGTGGCAATCTCACTCGTCACGCTTCTGATCTTAAACATGATTGGCCTTGGCATTGGTGCCTCAACCATTGATATCGGAACCAACGATAACCCATCCGCAGCAGGACTATCTGTTGGGGCTGCACTTTGGTGGACATTATCGGGCATATTGGCATCGCTCGCGGGTGGCTATGCCGCCGGCCGGCTTGCTGGAAAGCCCAAAGAAACGACGGCTGCTTGGCACGGCTTAACGGCATGGGCTTTCACAACGCTCATTGTCTTTTATCTTTTCACATCTGCCCTGAGCGGAATTGTCGGTGGTGCCTACCGAACATTAACGTCGGGGTTGGGCGGCATTGCGCAGACGGCTGGTAGTGCTGTGCAATTGGTGACGCAAACAGCAGCGCCGACCTTGATGAACACGGCCGATCCGTTTGGAGCAATTGCTCAGGTCATTCGCGAAGCAACGGGCGGGCAAGATCCTGCTGCTCTGCGTGAAGCCGCCGTCAACGCTATGCGCAGCGTGGTGACGGGTGATCCTGCGCAATTGCAAGCGCTCAGAGAACGTGCGGCACAGGCGCTTGCCAGAGCGCGCAGCGTTCAGATGGAGGATGCGCGTGCGGAGGTTCAACAATATGAGCAACAATATCGACAGGGCGTGATTGCTGCGCGGCAAAAAGCCATGGAGGCCGCCGACACGGCTGCCAAAGCCGTCACGCGCGGCGCTCTATTTGGTGCTATCGCGCTCATTCTGGGCGCAATTGCAGGCTGGTTTGGTGGTTGGTTTGCCTCAGTTGTGCCGACCCTCACTTCTGGATCTGGATCAGCACGCCGTGTCGAGGCTGCCGCGACCGATCAAAGACGGCGCGCGCAAACGACGAGCACATCGCGGAATATGTAGCCAGCGCGAATGCTCCGTTAAAACGCAAATCACCCCGGAATTCCCGGGGTGATTTTTGTTGTTGCAATCAACGTGTCCTATTCAAAAGTCACATTGTGTTCTTTGATCAGGAAGTCGCGAACCCATTTGCGTGCCTCTGGCGTGATGGACGTTGCTTGCTTGAACAGGAGCTCGCCTTCGGCGTCTGTAACCTGCTCGTATTCACCAATCATATCGTCGCGCCGTGCTAGATATTCAGGATCTTTGCGCATGTCGCGAATGGCGGCGCGATACATTTCAACAATCGCGTCGGGCGTATCACCTGGCAAAAGCATCAGCTTTTGTGCAGGGAAGCCTGAGATAAGAAATGCCATGAAGGCTTCCCATTCAATACCCGATGGCTTTTTCCCATGCACAATTTCATAGGCTTCAGCAATGGTTGGAAGCTCAGGGAAATTAGGATCGCGGATCAATTGTCCATCCTTGCCCAATAGGCCCCAAGCGAACAAGGGCACAGCCTCGCCGCGCTTCACAAGCGGAACGGAACTGCGCAGATAAGCGCTCGTTGTCTGGTAATCGATATCCGTTTCGCCGCGCTCAAACGCCACACGTCCTTCGCCGCGGCCAGGATACCCAACCACATGCTGCACATCCAAACCTAGCAATCGGAACGCGAGCAAAGCTGTCATGTCCAGCGAGGTGATGCCTTGGCTCGCAAAATGAAGCTGCGTGCCTTTTAGCTTACCAAGAGACTTTAAATCCACGCCATGTTTTGAGCTAATATACGCCACGCCGCCGGTTGGGCCAGCGAGAAAGAACTTCATCTTTCTATAATCATATTTCACACGTGGCTCGCCCAGCAAATAGGGAAATTGCGTGGAGCCTGAGCTGACAAGAACCGTCAGACCATCTGGCTTTGCAGAGGCCGCAAAATAATTTGCACCAGACACCGACCCACCACCGGGACTGTTTTTAACAACAACATTTGGATTACCGGGCAAATACCGTGGCAAGAAAATCGAAATAAACCGCCCCCACAAATCATTGCCGCCGCCCACACCAAAAGGCACAACAATCGTCACAGTTTGACCTGCGAGTGTTGGAGCGGCGAGCGCGCGTGAGACAGGCAAGGTTGAATTGGCCGCCACTGCGAGCGTGCCACCGATAAAGAGTCTGCGATCCATGATGTTCCCCTTGATGAGAATGCGAATGTGATTAGGCCGCAACGGGCTTTGCTGTTTGATTTGGAATATTGACGATCAGCGTACCTTCCATGATCCGGCGCGCGGTGCGCACAGCCATGGCAACAGGCGTTCCATTGTCACTGGAAATCTCCATGCGAATGTCAATGCGTCCGGAGGGATGTTCGATACCAATATTGACCGGCAGCTCGTGTTGACCAGCGATTTGGTGGGCAATTGTGCCCGGTGTAATCGCCGCTGTGGCAATCGCAACGCTGCCTGTGACTGCCAATGCGTTATGACAATCATGCGGCATAAAATAGCGCGCATGGACTGTACCACCTGCATGTGGGGGCGCCAAAAGAACTGGCTTTGGAATCACCTTGTCAGCAACATTCTCAATGCCCATGCGTGCACCCGCCACAAGACGTAATGCCTCAAGACGCTTTAAGAAGTTGGCATTAGCGTTGAGCTCGGCCGGCGTTTCATAGCCCGTCAGCCCAAGGTCTTTTGCGCGCACAATCATGATCGGCATGGCTGCATCGACGCACGACACTTCAACGCCATCGATCAGATCAATCGGCGATCCCGTTGGCAAAAGATGTCCGGTCTTTGATCCGGCGGCATTATGAAAGGCCAAATAAATTGGTGCGGCGGAACCCGGCACACCATCAATCGTAGCATCGCCATCATAACGCACCACACCATTGGGGGTCATAATGCGCGCTTCAATAATCTTCTGCGTGTTCACATTGTGAATGCGCACCGGCGTCACATCGCCCGTGGCGCGCACAAGTCCGCACTCCAGTGCAAAGGGACCGACACCTGCAAGCATATTGCCGCAATTGGGCGAGATATCGACACGGCGCTCACGCACCAAAACTTGAGCAAAGAGATAATCAACATCAGCACCCTCGCGTGTTGGCGGGCCGATGATGGCGACTTTACTGGTCAGCGCATGGCCGCCACCCAAGCCATCCACTTGTAATTCATGACCAGAGCCCATAGCCGCAATGAGAACCTCATCACGAAGAGCTGGATCTGTTGGTAAATCTGAGGCTAGAAAATAAGGACCACGTGATGTGCCCCCGCGCATAATAACGCACGGTATCCGCATTGTTTGCGACATTGTCACGCTCCCTATCTTTGTTATTCATGATTGAAATTTCGAATGTGCACTATTGATAGTCTTGGGACCGTTTCTTGTGAAATGCAAAGAATTGGGCTATTGATGTGAAATGCGTATCAATTTCGAATTGCAGGATATGAGAGCATTTCTGGCTGTGATGGACCTTGGTGGGTTCCATAAAGCCGCGGAAGCCTTAAACATGTCGCAGCCCGCTCTGTCGCGGCGCATTCAAGCACTTGAGCTATCGGTGGGCGCGCCCCTCTTCGAGCGCACGACGCGACGCGTGTCGCCTACAACCATTGGGCGGTCGCTCGCTCCACTAGCGCGACGCTTGTTAGATGAGTTTGAAGAATCCTTACTCAGCATGACGGGTGTTGGCCAACGTCAAGCGGGACAGATTGTTTTGGCCTGCGTGCCGACGGCCGCGTTTTACTTTCTGCCGCGTGCAATTGAGCGCTTCAATAAGCGCTTTCCCCATATTCGTTTTCGCATCCTTGATTTATCAGCCAATGATGGGCTGGAGGCCGTTGCGCGGGGCGAAGCTGAATTTGGCATCAATTTTATGGGAAGTTCAGATCCCGAACTGAACTTCACTGCCTTGGTGGATGATCCATTCGTACTTGCCTGTCGACGTGATCATCGCTTGGCACGCAAACGCCGTTTGTCGTGGAAAGACCTTGAAGGGGAAGCACTCATTGGTGTGAGCCGCGCGAGTGGCAATCGAATGATTTTGGAGAGCACGCTGGCCAAGTTAAACGTGCAGCTCAATTTTCAATATGAGGTCAACCATCTAACAACCTCGCTCGGTCTCGTGGAACGCGGCCTTGGTATATCGGTTTTACCCAAGCTTGCAGCGCCTCCCGGCGACCATTCGGTTATTGTGACCAAATCCATCGGTAACCCTGACGTAAAGCGCACCATCGGCCTCGTGGAACGGCGCACCGGCCGCCTCTCCCCCTCCGCCCAGCGTTTCCGCGACATGCTTGTCGAGACTTGGCACACCTAAGGCCCTCACAGTCGGGCGGGCCCATTTCGTCATTTTGGCCGACAAGCTTGATCTTTCTAGTGTTGGCAGCGCATAAGGATGGCGTCTTTTTTTGATAAAGATTCGCTTCGTGACCAGCAAACCATGCGCACCAGCAGACCTTGATGGACTTGCCGAAAAGCTGGCAGAGCTTGCCATGCGCGCGGGGCAAGAAATTTTGTCCGTCTACGGTGCGCAAGATCCTGGTGTGCGTCTAAAAGCAGATCAAAGCCCCGTCACCAATGCTGACGAGCGGGCGGAAGCGGTCATCCTCAACGGACTTCATGATTTGCTGCCCGGCATTCCTGTGTTGGCTGAAGAAGCTGCGTCACGCGGCGAGCGTCCAGACTTAGCGCCAGTGTTTGTTATGGTTGATGCACTTGATGGCACGCGGGAGTTTTTGAACCGCAACGGCGAATTCACCGTTAACATTGCATTAATTCTCGATGGAGTGCCGCGCTGTGGCGCTGTGTTTGCACCCGTTTTAGGGCGCGTTTGGTATGGGGCGCATCATGCATTCGCCTGCGATGTTGCAGTCGGATCGACGCAACTCCCAGCGTCGCGCGCACCCATTCATGTGCGCCAAGCCCCTGAGAAACTGTGTGCGCTTGTGAGCCGATCGCATGGTGATGAGCAGACCGAGGATTATCTCACACAGCTTCCTATTGGCTCGCGAACAACAATCGGATCGTCGATTAAGTTCTGCCGCATTGCCGAAGGTGAAGGTGATGTTTACGTCCGCTTTAGCCCGACTATGGAATGGGACATTGCGGCAGGCCACGCTGTTTTAGCGGCCGCGGGTGGCGATATTGTCAATTTAAATGGCGCCCCTCTGATCTATGGTAAATCAGATCTTCACAATCCGCCCTTCATTGCATGGGGCGATATGAGCATCAAAAACCGCCTGTTTCCGGGCCAAACCAACTGAGATATGATTAATTTTTTGCAGCATTTTCAGAGTGATTTTGAGAGTCTTGGAAAAATACAAACAATTTTATCTTTTCGAATTCATCCTTGTGCACCATCGATCCACGCTCACGTTTCGTAACCGGTAGACTCACACGAGTCTGTCTACGTTGACCCTACGAAGTTTGAGTATGGGTGTGGATATGACGCAATTTTCGCAAAAATCAGCGCTTGTCGTTGACGATGATTCCGTGTTGCGAGACACGATTTCGTTCATGTTGCGACGCATGGGATTTCAGAGCGTCGAGATCGCTGGCGATGTGGATAGCGCTTTCGCTGTTCTGCAAAAGCGAGACTTTGATCTTCTCATCACAGATTGGAACATGGACCCGCTGAACGGACTAGACCTGCTCACCATGGTGCGCGCAGATCAGCGGCTGAAGGAAATGCCTGTTGTGATGATGACGGCCAATATGTCGGAAGATTATTGGGTTCAGGCTATCCGGGCAGGCGCCACGGATTTTTTGCAAAAGCCATTCGCGCTAAAGTCTCTAAAAGAAACAGTCGCATTAGCACTTGAGCTTGATATCAGCACGAATGAACAAAACGCAGCGACACATAACGTAGTGCCAATGGTTAGCTAATCTTGCAAAGCGCGTTTGACCGCTTCAGTGGATGCGCGCCCAACACTAATCAATTCAGCGGCTGATGCATCTTCGCCTGAGCGCATTTCATCAGAAATATAACGAGCCAAATGTGCCGCGCGCCGCGCGCCAAATTGAGCAAAAATACCTTTAAGACGATGAGCGGAACGCTGCAGCAAATGGCGCTCGCCTGTGCGCTCTGCACGCTCCAAATCTGCCAGCGCTGAACCGCAATCATCTTCAATAGCAGCAACAAGGGCCGCTAAGCTCTCTGGCCCAACAGATTTACGGATTGATGAAATCGTTTCTTCATCAAGCAATGGAAGCGGTTCTTCTTGCTCAACCATACCACTAGGAAGCTCACTCATGGAACATCACCTGAAGTCTGAAGCATGGAGCCAAACGCAACCAGCGAACGCAACACGATTGATTAATCAGCTGCTGCAAACTGCGACTGTTTAACCGGAGATTCAAGCATGTAACCGGTGCCGCGCACATTCCGCAGCGTCAACTCGCCGCCGCCCGCTTCGAGCTTGCGACGCAGCTTGCTCACCAACACGTCGATGGCGCGGCTGTTTTCAATCCACGATTTGTTGAGTACTTTTTTCGCAATGGTTGCGCGTGCAATCACTTCACCCGGCGTCTCGAGGAACAAGCGCAACAAGCGAAATTCCGCGGCTGTCAGACGGCTGCCTGGCTGGCCATTGCTGCGCATCACCTCGCGGTTGGCGATGTCGAGTTTCACATTCTGAAACTCAACAATATTACCGCCACCCACTGAGCTGTTTTGCGAGATGAGGCGCGACAAGCGACGCAACCTTAGCAGAAGCTCACGCAATTCGATCGGCTTGGTCATGTAATCGTCAGCGCCAAGCTCAAGCGACAAAATGCGATCAATCGGGCGCTCACGCGCTGAGATCACGATGCAGGGCGCACCCGCTGCCGAAATATCTGCAATGAGATCGTAACCGTCACCATCCTCAAGACCAAGGTCGAGAATGACAAGCTCTGGCTTGAAAATTTTCAATGCACGTCGCGCGCCTTGCAAACTCCAAGCAAGATCAACCTGCATGCCATTGGTGCGCAGATAAGACGCAATAAGTTGGCGAAGGGCTGCGCTATCTTCAACAACAAGGATACGATATTTGCGATTTTGGTCCACGATTGGGCCCTCTTAAGATCGACATCGGTACGCTAGGCATTGCAGTTTCTATATACGCAACTTGGAGACAAACATATCTGTGTTTTGTCTTCTACACAGAAACAACCATCTCAATTAGATTTAATGTAATCTCAAAAGTTACGATACCTCATATATTCTCTAGCCCAGTTACGCTTGCGTTTTTGAGCCATTGAGATGGGGTTTCATGACGCGCCTTAGCTATTACATATCGATCATATTCACATGCCTCGCACTGTGCACAATTGTTTGGAGCATGACATTGAGTCTGATGCGGCTCGAGCGCGATCATATGATCTCGACAGCCATTGAGCTCTCGCAGAATGTCAAAGGCGACACCATCGATCGCGTAGATGCGTCAACAGACAGTGCCCACAGCAGCACGACAATCATTGAAGACGATTTAGAGTTTGCGCAGATTTACATCATTTTGATTGGCTTTGTTGCCAACGGCATCATTTTCCTACTCGGGTTTTCGTTAAGCCGAATGGTTGGCGCTATCGTTGATAGAAACGACGAGGCGCAACAAAACCAGAGTCGCCTCATGTCAGCCATCGAAGGGCTGCCTGTTGCATTCTCTCTCTTTGATGATGATGATCGGCTGATTGCCTTTAACAAACGTTTTCAAAAACTCTTTGCGGATCCCTCCCATATTATCAGAGGTGCACGCTTCAATGAACTTGCGCAGATGAGCAATCTCGATTGCACGCCACCAACCAGAACGCATCGCTTAAGTCATCGCATCCAACTCTCTCCTAATTCTCAAAAGGCATATGAATATGAGCACAAGGGACAATGGCTGCGTGTTTTCGAAAAACGGATGAGCAATGGTGATCTTCTTTGCGTGCAAAGCGATGTCACACAATTGCGCACGCATGAAGAAGACTTGTTGCGCACGCAGAAGACGCTTGAAGAGCAAGCCCAGACGATGAGTAGATTGGCTGAACGCGCCTACAAGGCGAGCCAAGTGAAGGCACGCTTTTTGGCGGCCATGAGCCACGAGATTAGAACGCCCTTAAATGCTATTATTGGTTTTTCTCAAATTCTCTCGCATTTCAAAATTTCACCAGAAGGACAAAAATATATTGATCTGATTTCATCATCGTCCCGCCACCTGATGGACATTGCAAACGATATTCTCGATTACACGCGCATAGAGGCCAAACGCGTTGAGCTGAGAATTGACCCCGTCGACATTTCCGATCTCGTCGCAACCCTTGTGGAGACTGCGCAGATACTGGCACGCGACAAGCCTGTGAAAGTTTTGAGCCATGTCGCACCCGACATGCCCAAATGCGTGCTTGGGGATCAATCACGGTTGCGACAAATTTTACTCAATTTTGTGAGCAATGCGGTCAAGTTCACGCCAAAGGGAACAATTAAAATTCAGGCCCACATTCAAAATACGCGTCTCGTGTTGAGCGTAAGCGATACTGGGCCTGGAATTTCGCCTCTCGTGCAAGCGCGTTTGTTTTCACCTTTTGAGCAGGGTGACATTTCCAGTCACCAGCGCGTTGCAGGCACGGGTTTGGGCCTTGCCATTGCAAGCCGATTGGTAGAACTAATGGACGGTACGCTGACGCTTGCAAGTGAAGTGGGGAAGGGATCAGAATTTAGAATTGAACTTCCCTTAAAAATTCCAAAAGGCGACCATTTGCCCATAGAGACTGAACGCCACACAGAGGCTGAACCAGATAAAAATGCCCATCAGGCTTTGCGTGTTCTGATTGCAGATGACGCAGCGGCATCGCGTTTGCTGTTGCAAATTTTATTGCGCAAACGTGGGCATGATGTTGTTTGTGCGGAAGATGGTCTGCAAGCATCATTGCGGGCCAATCAAGATCGTTTTGATTTGATTGTCCTCGACATTCAAATGCCGAATATGGATGGACTTGAGGCCGCGCGCCAAATTCGATCCGGCGGGCCCAATCAATCAACGCCCATTATCGCACTCACCG
>CAIUDK010000042.1 GCA_903897875.1 uncultured Hyphomicrobiales bacterium | reverse complement strand
GGTGTGAACGGCGAGACTTCCAACGGCAAATTTCAAAACGTCCCGGCGTATCAGCATGGATGAAAATCAAAGCTCTCAAGAAAACGGCAGCCATCTGTATAAGGGTAAAACCCCATTCCTGCGAGATAGATTTTAGGGTGGTTTTGCGCTCAAGGGGCGGTTGGGCTACAGGTGCGCAAGGGACCACGGGGTTTGAGGCGGAGCGGCCACGATGACATCAACCAAAGAGGCACAAAAGCGGCGCTGTCTGGCCGTTGTTCTGGCCGCAGGCGAGGGGACGCGGATGAAGTCCGCTATGCCCAAAGTTCTCCATAAAGTGGCTGGCCGCTCGATGCTGGGCCATGTGCTGACCGCGCTTGGCGATGCCGCCATCGACGAAGTGGCCGTGGTTGTTGGCCCCGGACGCGAAGATGTGGCCCGCGAGGCTCAGGTTTTTGCCCCAAAAGCGCAGATGTTTGTCCAAACCGAGCGTCTGGGCACAGCCCACGCCGTGCTGACCGCAAAGGCGGCGCTGGAGCAGGGCTTTGATGATGTTTTGGTGGTTTTTGCCGATACGCCGCTGGTCCGCACACAGACCTTTATCAATCTAAAGGCAGCTTTGGCCGAGGGTGCTGGGGTAGCCGTGCTTGGCTTTGAACCAGCCGACCCCACCGGCTATGGCCGCTTGGTGCATGAGGGCGACAAGCTTGTGTCGATCCGCGAGCATAAAGACGCCAATGAGGCGGAGCTTCATATCGGCATTTGCAACGCCGGTTTGATGGCGATTGACGGCCAACAGGCGCTGGCTTGGCTGGGCCAGATCGGCAATGGCAATGTGCAAAAGGAATTCTACCTGACCGATATCGTCAGCGTAGCCTTGGCCGCCCATCATCACGCCGTTGTTGTGACCGCGCCTGAGGACGAAGTTTTGGGCGTCAACGACCGCGTGCAATTGGCCGCGGCAGAGGCCATCTGCCAAGGCCGCCTACGCGAGGCCGCCATGCGCAATGGGGCGACAATGATCGCGCCAGACACCGTCTTTTTGTCCTGCGACACCAAGATTGGCCGCGATGTCATCATCGAGCCCAATGTATTCTTCGGGCCGGGCGTGAGTGTCGGCGATGGCGCTGTGATTCATGCGTCTTGCCACTTCCAACAAGCGACCATTGGCGCAAAGGCCGAAGTAGGCCCCTTCGCCCGCCTACGCCCCGGCGCGATGCTGGGCGAGGGCTCAAAGGTTGGTAATTTTGTCGAGATCAAGGGCGCAGATATTGGTGTCGGCGCCAAGGTCAGCCATCTGAGCTATATCGGCGACGCAGTGGTTGGCGCGCAGGCCAATATTGGTGCCGGCACAATCACCTGCAATTACGATGGCTATAACAAGTTCAAAACCGAAATCGGCGCAGGCGCTTTTGTGGGCTCCAACACATCGCTCGTGGCCCCGGTGAAAATCGGCGCAGGCGCTTATGTCGGTTCGGGCTCAGTGATTACCAAGGACGTCGGCGACGACGCGCTGGCCGTGGCGCGCGGCAAACAGATGGAAAAGGCTGGTTGGGCAGCACGGTTTAGGGCTGGGAAATAGCGTTAAGCTTGACTTCCCTAGCGAAGCATAGCAACATTATAGTGCGGTTGAGAGATCTGCGTTTACGCGGTTCGCTGGGGCGATAGCTCCACTCGGCTGCATTTTTTATATTTGTCTGATTTTCAATGCATATTCTTTACATTGATGACTCTGGTTCATCTGAAAATCCAGAAGATAAATATTTCGTTCTAGGCGGTATTGCCGTTTTTGAGCGTGGCATTCATCATCAGATTACAGCTGTCGATAAATGCATTGGGAGCTTCGGACTGGGAGATCCTGCCGAGATCGAACTTCATGGAAGCCCTATGTACAGCGGGCGAAGTGGTGTTTGGCACACGGTTCGTGAGAAGAGCCGTCGCGAGCAAATGATTAAAGACGCTTTGAGCGTTATTCAGCCTCCATCCAGCGCAAGGTTATTTTCTGTCGCGGTTAATAAGGCAGCG
>CAIUDK010000041.1 GCA_903897875.1 uncultured Hyphomicrobiales bacterium | reverse complement strand
CTACCGCTGGTTTATCTCAACCAATTTGGCGGGCAGGATGAATTGGTGTTCGATGGCGCCTCCTTTGCGCTGCATGCGGATCGCTCATTAGCGCTGCAACTGCCATCCTTTGTTGAATGTGTTGCCAAGACTGTGTGGGAGCGTCGCGCTGGCACATGGATCTGCGTGGAAGCGCCGCGCGAGCCTGTGCTGGAAGGTGACGAGGCCGATTACGCTGCCTGCGTTTTGGGTCTGCGCGATTATGTCGAGAAGAACAAATTCCCCGGCGTGGTGATGGGCCTGTCTGGCGGTATTGATTCCGCCATTTGCGCGGCCATGGCCGTTGATGCGCTGGGTGCCGAGCGCGTTCATTGCATCATGCTGCCCTATCGTTTCACATCACAAGAATCCATTGCCGATGCTGAGTTGTGCGCCAAAGCACTTGGCTTGCGGTATGACGTGCTGCCCATTGCGCCCGCCGTTGAAGGCATTGAAAGCGTGTTGAAGCCTTTGTTCGCAGGCAAGCCGCGCGATCTCACAGAAGAAAATATTCAGAGCCGCGCACGCGGTACGCTACTGATGTCGGTGTCTAACAAGTTTGGGTCTATGCTTGTCACCACTGGCAACAAATCGGAAATGTCGGTTGGCTACGCCACGATTTATGGCGATATGAACGGCGGATTTAATCCGATCAAAGACCTTTATAAAATGCAGGTGTTTCGTTTGTGCGCGCTGCGCAATCGGTGGAAGCCTGCTACGGCGCTGGGGCCGGATGGTGAAGTCATCCCGCACAATATTATCGTCAAGCCGCCAAGCGCAGAGCTGCGCGAGAACCAAACAGATCAAGACTCGTTGCCAGCCTATGATGTGCTGGATGATGTGCTCAATTGCTTGGTTGAACAGGAGATGCGCGTCTCCGATATTGTCGCGCGCGGGCATGATGTAGCTGTGGTCAAGCGCATTGAGCATATGCTCTATCTGGCTGAATATAAGCGTCACCAATCAGCGCCGGGCGTGAAGGTGACGCGCAAGAATTATGGCCGCGATCGGCGCTACCCAATCGTCAATCGCTTTCGCGATTCTGGCGCAGCTGCAATGAGTCCAGATGCAACGCTGAGCCCGAAGGCGCAGGTGGGCACAAGCGAGCGCTTTGAAGAATAGTCGCGCTGGCTGTCTGGTTTTTTTTAACACGCTGATTTGATGAGGCCGTCGAACCTAATGGGGTGACGTTGCGTTTACTTGCCGGGTAAGACGCCAGAAAAATGTAATACGCGACGAAAATCTCTTGAGCAGGAGAAACAGATGAAGCCTCTGAACATCATCACGCTCGTTCTGATCATTATCGGCGGCTTGAACTGGGGGCTGATGGGCCTATTCCAGATTGACCTTGTCGCAATGGTCTTTGGTGGATCGACCTCGGCAGCATCCCGCTTGCTTTATGTCCTGATCGGGCTTTCAGCCCTCTATCAGTTCGTGCCGCTCTCGCGCACGATCACTTATGATGAGGTCTACGCGCAGCGGACGTAAGCGCTCCGAGCATAAAAGCGGCCTGACCGAGCTTAGGCACGGTCAGGCCTTTGTCCTTTTGAGGCAAATGGGCAAATTCTGTCGGCTGGGCTTAACATTTGCGCGCATCTGGGCCACAAGGTTGTTCCAGATCCCGAGTCTGCCCTTTCGCAGGCTGTCCCAACCGAGTTGTACATGTCCACTCCGATTGTCCGCTTTGCGCCTTCCCCCACCGGCCGCATCCATATCGGCAACGCCCGGACGGCGTTTTTCAATTATCTGTTCAGCAAGAGCCAGCTTGGCCAATTTGTGCTGCGCTTTGATGATACCGACCTTGAGCGCTCGAAGGTCGAATATGCGGATTCGATTGAGGTCGATCTCGAATGGCTTGGCATTTTGCCAGATCTCATCGTGCGCCAATCTGAGCGCTTTGCACATTACGATGCTGCTGCCGCACGCTTGAAGGCCGCTGGTGTTCTGTATCCTTGCTATGAAACGGCTGAGGAATTGGATCGCCGTCGCAAGCGTCAGATCGCGCGTGGTCAGCCACCAGTTTATGATCGTGCCTCGCTCGACCTTGATGAGGCAGCGCGCGCAAAGTTGGAGGCGGAAGGCCGCCGTCCGCATTGGCGCTTTAAGCTCGCGCATGAAGTTGTGCATTGGGTGGATTTGGTGCGCGGCGAGTCGCGCATTGATTGCGCCTCTTTGTCCGATCCCGTTCTGATCCGCGAAGACAGCAGTTATTTGTATACGTTGCCATCCGTAGTCGATGATATTGATCTTGGTATCACGCATGTTATTCGCGGCGAGGATCATGTCACCAACACCGGCGTGCAGATTCAGCTGTTCAAGACTTTGTCACCCCAAGGTCATGCGCCAACGTTCGGCCATCACAATCTACTCACCAATGCGTCGGGCGAGGGGCTTTCCAAGCGCTCGGGTGCTTTGTCGATTGCGGGCTTGCGCGAGGCGGGGATTGAATCCCTGGCCGTTGCAGCTCTGGCTGTATTGACGGGCTCATCCGATAGCGTGCGCGCTATGACGTCGTTGCAGGAATTGGCTGGTGCGTTTGATCTGTCGCATGTGTCACGCAATGCTGCGCGCTTTGATCCAGCTGATCTGGATGCACTCTCAGCGCGCACATTGCACGCTATGCCTTACGAGTGCGCGCGTGATCGGCTCATTGCGCATGATGTTGCAGGCAATCACGCTGAGCCATTTTGGCTGGCTGTGCGCGGCAATTTGACCGCCTTCATTGATGTTGTCGAATGGTGGCGCATTGTTGAAGGTGAAATCACGCCCGTCATCGAAGATGCTGAATTTTGTCAGACAGCTGCGAAGCTTTTGCCGCCTGATCCGTTTGACGCACAGACGTGGAGCGTGTGGACGGCAGCGGTGAAAGAGGCAACGGGCCGCAAGGGTAAGGCTTTGTTCCATCCGCTGCGGTTGGCATTGACGGGCCGTGATCAAGGGCCGGAGCTGGCGCTGCTGCTTCCGTTGATTGGTCGCGCTAAAGCGTTGGCGCGATTATCCTAACGCGGCGCTTCACGCCCTCGCCATCAACTTCATCTTGCATCGTGCCCTGATCGGTCCCGATCACTTTGGCGCGTGGAATGCTGCCGATGGCAGGGCCGCCAGCTTCTGGCACAACAGGCACAGGCTCTGCGCCAGTGATGTCGGCGCTTAAGGCGGCTGGCTTTTCAGGGACGGTTTTTCCCTTTTGCGTCTTGGCCGGTGCAAGCGCTTTGGGCTTAGACATTTCTGCAGCGCGTTCGGGTGAGACGATCAGATCAGACGTGCCGTCTGTGCTCATCAAGCGCTCCGCATTGGATAGTGCATCCACCCAGCTTTGCTCTGGACGCTTGCATGTGCAGGTGGCGTCAAACTTCGTTTTGAAGCGTCCAGCATTGGCCAATGTTGTATAGGGGCGGCCATCGACACCGGTGGCCTTATCAATGTCTCCGCCGTCAGAATTGAAGAACACAATCGTTTCGGTGTTCGGACATTGGGCGTGGCATAATTCGGTAAGTCTATCGGCCTTATCTGGCG
>CAIUDK010000040.1 GCA_903897875.1 uncultured Hyphomicrobiales bacterium | reverse complement strand
TGAACTATAAATAGAATAACCATTTTTGTGCAATTTTATACTGAAAAGTAAGGGTCTTTTTGGCTATTCAGTTTCCTTCAGCTTTTTGGAAACGCCCGCATTATTGCACTCCACTTGCGGGGAGGGTGCGCAGGGAGGATGCGCAGGGAGGATGCGATGCCGAATTATCATTTCGAAGTCCGTCTGGATGGAGAGACGCTCTATCAGGCGCGCGATGTGTTCTTGCACAACACCATGGAAGCATGGGTGATTGTTGGAGAGTTGGCCAACAGCTTCGATCAGGACGGCACACAGATCTTCGTGCGCGATTTTACTGACCACCTCATCATTCTCATTGGCAATCGAACCGGGCGCGCCATGACGGAATTTGCCCAACAGATGGCACAACTTCAACTCAGCGTCTCAGCCATGTGGCTGTCGCCCAATTTCTGGTTCAAGTCCTTCAGCTGAAGAACCAATCCAAGCTTATTGGCAAGTTTATTGGCAAGTTTATTGGCAAGCCAATTTGCGGCCATTGAGATCGCAGATTGCCAGAACACGGCTCTCCAGATCGTAGGCCGTCAGCTTCCAGTGCAGGCCGGTGGCATCATCGGGCGCGCGCTCCAGCATGGAATATCCAAAAGTGCCTGTTCGTATAGCGACTTCATCAACCGTCGCCCCATTGATCACCATGCCCGTCGTGATCGGCGGCACATGCATGGCCAGCTCGTCACCACCATGACCAGAGATAACCTGAATGGGCAGGTCTTCTTTATACGACAAGGCCTCAAAAGCGTGATGATGGCCTGAGATGAAAGCAGTCACCTGCGGCGCCAAAGCATCGCGAGCCGCCCGCGCTAGGTTTGGATTGTCGCCAATTGGCGAGCCATTGATGTAATCTTCAATCGCCCACACTGGCCGATGAAACACGCCCCAGACCGGGCCCTTAAGCGCCTTCATCTGCTCGAATTGCGGCCGATACCAGTCCACCTGCCCTGTATCCTCGTGATCAAGCGCGGTCGATACATCCAAGACAGCAAGCGTAACCCCCTGCAGATCGACGTTAAAAGATGCTGAGGTTGGCAAGCAGCCGGCCTCGCCCTTCGTGACATCAAAGGCATAAGGATCAAGCAAACGCGCCCAACCCTTGCCGCCGCGTCGGCAGTCCTCGTGGTTGCCGCGCACCATGACCCAAGGGGCAGCATGCAGGAGCGGCTCGGCAGGATCGAAGAAATCCGCCTTCCAGACGTCCCAGTTGTCGCCAAAGGGCGAACCTTGACAGCCACTCTTGTCCACGGGGCAAGGCGTTTCCCGATAATGCATATCACCCACATGCAAAACGAGATCGGGCTTTTGCGCGACGCTTTGCTCGACCGTCCGCGAGAACGGCCAATCGTGGGGATCATTACAGCCCTGCGCAATCGCGCCCTTCATGCGGCACCCCGTATCGCCAATCACCAGAATGCGATTGGGATGAGGCTTTGGGAGGGGCAAGGCCTGCCCCTGCACCGAGGCGGACTGCGTCGCTGCCTTCAGCAGCAGACTGCACCCGCGCACAGGATAGGCATCGCCGGGGGCTGAGCGCTCATTCATGGCAAGCTCAACGCCATCCACAAGAGCCGGCGGACAGGCCGCTTGACTGGTGACTGCCCGAGCCTCAATGCCGTCTGGCCCATACTGAACCCAAACGAAGAGGTGATCGGCCTCCGCGGCCTCAACACCCCCAGTTAGGAGTGTCGAAAGCAGTGCACAGGCGGATATGAACTTACGCATCGGGGTCCCTTTCGGCAGTCTTAGCCAAAAGGCGCTGGACATCTAAGCCAGCAGGCCCGCGGAGCTGCAAGTGACTATCAAGTGACTATAAGGCCGGCAATTAGCAGATCATTTGCAGTCAAGCTGAAGAAAATACTTTAGACTTCTTCAGCTTTCTGGGTCGCCAGCCTTTTAAGCTAAGTATAAGATTTAATGGGGCTTTCTTATACTGTCGGACCTGAGATGAACCAACCTACCAATGGAACGGGCCCACGCGGTGCCCTGTCTGGAGCCAGTTCTGACCAAGGGTTAGCAGGCCTCGGTGGGCTCCCAGAACAAGGCGAGTCCCCTACACCGACGCCCCCCACTATGACGACACCGCTCAATGTCATCGTCGTCGAGGATCATGACATGTTGCGTAACGCAACAGTCGAGTTTCTGCGCAATAACGGCCATAACGCCGTAGGCGTCTTCTGCGCTGAAGAAATCATCGACAGTTGGCATGATATGGTCCCTGATATTTATATCATCGACCTGAACCTGCCCGGCGAAGATGGGCTGTCCTTGTCTGCGCGCATCCGCCAAGGTTATCCCAATGCTGGAATTATTGTCACCACAGCGAGAAGCTCCATCAAAGACCGCGTGGCCGGCTATCAAAATGGTGTCGATGCCTATCTGACCAAACCCGTCGCCCGGGAGGAGATGATCGCCATCCTCCACTCGCTAGGGCAGAGAATCATTAAGGCTCAGGCGGCTGCCTACGCCAGTCTTCAACTTGATATACGGACCGGAGTGCTTGCTGGAGCCTATCGCTCAGTGCGCCTGAGCCATTCCGAAGCCAATCTCCTATCAAAGTTTATCATCGCTCCCGCCCAGACCCTAGAACGCTGGGAAGCCATGGAAATCCTTGGCGCGAACCGTTCTGAGATTACGGTTAGCAGTCTAGAGGTGCGGATTGGTGTTCTTCGCAAGAAGATTTGTGAGACCATTGGCGTAGAGGTCGCAATTAAGCCGATCCGCGGCTTTGGCTTCAAGTTATGTGTGCCAATTAAGCTTGCCTAATAGCTTGCCTGATCTTTGGCCTGACGACTTTAGGTTTGTTC
>CAIUDK010000039.1 GCA_903897875.1 uncultured Hyphomicrobiales bacterium | reverse complement strand
GTCGGATAAAGGTATCAAATGAAACAACGCATGCGACCCTGGCGATTAGTCTGGGCCTTGCTCTGTTTGCGACCTTGTGCGGTGTATTGATAAGCCATTCAGTTGTGACGGGTATTCAGCAGCTCGCTAAAAGTTTGCAGGTACTCAAAGATGGTTCCTTGAGCACAGCAATTCCCTATGTCATGAGTTCAAATGAAATTGGTACTGTGGCGCGCGCGATTGATAGTTTCCGAAATTCAATTGTTCGCAGACTCAGCGAAATGTCGGAGACTGAACGTGGCGAGGCAATCAAAGAAGCGCAACGCAAAGCCCTCAGCGCAGTCGGCACGCGACTTGAAGAAACCGTCGCTATGATTGCAGGCCAAATCGATCGCTCCTCAAGTGCGATGGGCACCGCGACCACGAGCGTTGAGAAAGAAACCGGCCGCATGCTTGTCGATCTGAGACAGGTTATTACCCAGCTCGATGGCTGTGCGGGTGAAGTTAAGCTTGTATCTAGTTCGGTTGGAGAATTGGCTCAGGCGATTGATGAAATCGCTCGCCAGTCTTCAGTCGCGGCAGGGACTGCAGACGAAGCGTCCCGCGGCATTGAGCGTGCTTTACAAAAAGTAGCACAGCTCAGCACTTGCGCTGATGAGATTGGAAATATTCTAACACTCATCGCGTCTGTTGCTGCTCAAACAAATATGTTGGCTCTCAATGCAACAATTGAAGCGGCCCGCGCCGGAGAGGCTGGACGTGGATTTGCGATTGTTGCGGCCGAGGTGAAAGATCTGGCTGGTCAGACAGCGCGTGCGACCCAAGAAATTGGACAGCGCGTTGATGCTATCCGTGTCGCAACGGGTGAGGTTGTGGGGGCGGTCGACGACATCACGCAGACCATCCGTTCGATTACCGAGATTTCGACGTCAATCGCATCGGCTGTTGAAGAGCATAGTGCTGTGACACGGCAAATCAGTGGCAGCGTCGATCAGGCAAGCTCGGGTGCGTTGGCTGCTATTGAGAATGTAAATCGACTTCCAGAGATTGCTGAACATACCCAGCAGACAATGTCTGATCTGGATAAGATTGTTCATCAGATCAATGATAATACGAAGGAGCTTAGAGTCGAGATCGAATCTTTTGTTCAAGATCTCGCCGCCTAAAAATAAGGAGGGCGATTTCCAAATCGCCCTCGTCTACCGCGATGAAAGATCAGGATATGCCTGCCGCATCTGATGAATGAAATAACTGCCACGAAGCGCTGACAATCTTGGGCGCTCTGCGCTTGAATCGTTCAGCCCAGCTGTAGGTGGCGCAATGATGAACGGATCTGCCGCATGTTGTGTAACCAATCCTTTCGGGGGAATCGACGCAACAGTCGAATAATCAATATTCAAAGTGCGCTGCGATTTTTGGGATTGGGGAGTACCAGTTGATAATTGTGCAAAGACTCTAAGATATTCGAGCCCGCTCAGAAGCGGTGTGTTGGGTTGGCGTTCACTCATCGCATATGCAAAAAATGCAGATCCAACAGCGAGGCATATGCCAATGGATGCGAAAGCGACATCGTCTGAGATGATCGAACGTCTGTGCACTGGGCGTCTATGCCGAGAAATGCGCGACACACTCAGCCTCCTAATTTGTCGATTGAATGGCTGAAGCCAATTCGCGGAATGGTGATTCACTGGGCTCAGCCTTCATTGACTGATGAAGTGCCTTATAGATGCGAGGCACGAGAACGACGGCCTGATCTGTCTCGGCGTCGCTGCCTTGCTGATAGCCACCCAACATTCTCAGATCTTTGGTCTCTTCAAAGCGGGAGATGAGTGATTTGAGATGTGTTACAAAGTTTGCTTCTTCCGGTGACCATGCGTGTTGTGAGAGGCGCGAGATTGAGCGCAGCACATCAATAGCAGGATAGCGACCTTGGTCAGCTATCGACCGATCAAGTATTATATGGCCATCCAATGTGCCCCGGATATTATCGGCAATAGGATCGTTGTGATCGTCGCCATCAATCAACACAGAATAGATAGCGGTGATCGTGCCAGCGCCAACACGCCCAGGCCCTGCGCGCTCTAATAATTTTGGCAATTCTGCGAAAACACTGGGTGTAAAACCACGCGCAACGGCTGGCTCGCCCGCAGCTAAGCCAATGTCTCTGAGGGCCTGAGCGTAGCGTGTAATGGAATCTAAAATTAGCAAAACCGACTGGCCTTGATCGCGAAAATATTCAGCAATGCAGGTTGCGGTTTTAGGCGCAAGGCGCCGCATCATCGCACTCTCGTCGCTTGTCGAAATAACGGCGACGGTTTTATGCATCTGATCGCCAATTGCTTCTTCGATAAAGTCACGCACCTCACGGCCGCGCTCGCCTACTAGGCCAACGACAATTGTGTCGAAGCTTCGAGATTTTGCAAACATGGAGAGGAGAGTTGTTTTGCCAACACCAGATCCGGCAAAAATTCCTATGCGTTGCCCAGCGCAAAGAGGAGAAAAAACATCAACTGCGCGAATCCCCGTTTTAAGAGGCCGCGTCACACGTGCGCGGCTCATTGGCAATGGAGGCTGGCCGTCGATGTCATAGATGTCCGCGGCCTGTGCTGCTGGACCGACGTCATCAATGGGAAGTCCAACGGCATTGAGGACCCGTCCCCGCCATGATTGATCTGGTCGAAGAGTAAACACTTCACGAAACAAATGCACCCGACTGCCAATCTGGACATCAGTTGCGTTTGAATAGGGCTTTATGATTGCACTCTCACGATCTACACGAACAGCTTCACCAATATGTCCAGACGCGAAGCGAACTAAACTCCCGATTTTAAGAAACCGCGACAGGCCGACAATTGTGAAAGTGGATTGCGATACGGACGACACAGAACCGCTGATCGAGACCAAGCCTGGATCGTTATGAAATGCTTCCATACATTGGGCGAGCTGCTTGAGTTTTGTCATTGTCCAAACTCAACTTCCGCCGAGAGTTCGTATGGCGTCTTGTTGGCTGGATTCTGATTTGTCTATGGCTGCACTAACATCTTCATAGGTCCGCGTAATTTGAATGAGCTTAGACATTTCAAGAACGGGATTGACGTTCGATCCTTCAACATAGCCTTGAAGAATCGAATTGGTTGTGAAATCCAATGTTGGTGTTGCCGGGCCTTTGGGAATGACCGCAGAATTATCGTAGCGTGAGAGCGTATCAAGGGGATCAATCGTATAGAGCCCAAAAGCGCCAATCTGGCGCCCATTTTGATTGATCATTCCATCGCGGGAAATATCAATTTTTCCTGCCGAGGGATCGACGGTGATTCCAGAACCACCTGCATCTAGGACTGGGTAACCATTGAGTGTTTGCAGCGCACCCTCTGGCGTCATCTTCATGCGGCCATCACGTGTATAAGCTTGGCCTGCAGGTGTTTGAATCGCAAACCATGACTCGCCTTGGATGGAAATATCCAAAGGATTATCGGTTTTGGTGACGGGACCAGAGGCTCTTGAAATGAAGTTCTCACCTGACGACGAGAACGAGACATTCCGATCGCCAAGTTTCGATACCTGTTCTTCAAACCTGATGCTATCCGAACGGAAGCCGGGTGTGTTCATATTTGCGACATTGTGCGCGAGCGTTTCCATACGATTACGTAACGCGATTTGTGCCGAGATGTTGACGTAAAGGTTATTGAGCATCAGGCAAACCTTCGAGGGATAAATCGCGATTGAATTTTGAAAAACTAAAATTCAATCAATTGAACATATTGCGTTGAGCTTGCGTCAACCTTTTGAAATTGGGCCAGCCTCACGCAAGGCAATCAGCCCAATGCTCCTGACAGAAGGAGATTGCTTGTGAGCTTTATTATTGGACTGGTCATCGGATTGGGATGCATGCTGGGTGGTTTTGCAGCTCTCGGCGGCCATTTGGCTGTGCTCGTCCAGCCGTGGGAATTTGTGATTATCTGCGGGGCAGCTTTAGGAACGTTCATCGTGGCCAATCCGGTGGCAACGATTAAAGACACAGGCAAAGCGATCGTTGAGGCCATTGTCGGGAGGACGGCTTCGCAGCGGGACTTTCTCGATGTGTTGGGTGTTCTTCACGCACTCATGAGAGAGCTTCGCGGTAAGGCGCGCAACGAGGTGGAGGTTCATGTGGACTCTCCTGATGAATCAGCAATTTTTCAGGCGTTTCCGGCCGTTTTGCTTGATAGAGATTTGACAAATTTTATTTGCGATTATTGCCGCCTCATCATCATTGGAAACGCTCGGCCTCATGAAATTGAAGGGCTGATGGACGAAGAAATCAGCACCATAATGTCTGACAAGCTTAAGCCCTATCAAGCTCTCACATCCGTTGGTGATGGTCTGCCAGCACTTGGAATTGTTGCTGCTGTGTTGGGCGTTATCAAAGCTATGGGTGCTTTGGATCAATCGCCAGAGCTTCTTGGTGGGCTCATCGGTGCCGCTCTTGTTGGAACCTTTGGTGGAATTTTTATGTCCTATGGAATTGTCTCTCCATTGGCGCATAAAATTAAAGTCACGAGACAAAAGAAATTCCGCCTCTATGTGATGGTCAAGCAAACACTCATTGCGTTCATGAATGGCGCCATGCCCCAGATCGCCGTGGAATATGGTCGCAAAACAATTCCAGCCAAAGAACGGCCAACCATTGATGAAGTGGAGAACGAGACCATTTCTGGCGGTGGTGAACCAGCAAAGGATGCGTCGTAATGGCAACGCAAACAGCTCCAGATCTTACCGCTGCTCAAGCTGGGCAACAAAAATTACTCGACCAGCCAGGGATCTCAATTGAGCGCCTCCCTATGGTCAATTCTGTCTTTGACCGAATGGCGACATTGTGTGTTGAAAATCTGCGTGTGTATTCCAGCACGCCGGTCACGTTTTTCGTCAATCATGTGGGAACAGATCATTTATGGGATGTGATGGATTCCTACGAAGGAAGTATTGCTGCCATTCTGTATTCGCCTGAATGGGATGCTCGCATTCTTGTAGGTCTTGATCGTCGTTTTGTATTTGCGCTGATGGAGGTTCTCTTAGGCGGCGAGGGGACGGAAACCACGCAAGATGATGAGCGGCCCTTCTCGAATGTCGAAGTTCATATTTGCCAAGCTATTTTTGAAGTGGCTTGTAAGGCGCTGCAAGGTGCTTTTTCCGATCTCGCACCGAGTACTTTCAAAGTGGAGCGAATTGAAACGCGCCCTGACTTTACCATTATGGGTCGGCGAAACTCATTGGCGATTGTCGCCAAAATTTTATTCCAAGCGCTCGATCATGGCGGACAAATGTTCGTCCTTATTCCACAAGCTGCTTTGAATACAATTCGACCCTTCTTGTCACGGGATCGAACATCTGAAGTGCAAAATACAGATCCAAAATGGATCAATCAGCTGGAAGTTGGACTTAAGAAAACCGAAGTGTCCGTTTGCGCAATCCTAGATACGGTCTCGTTATCGTTAGATGCGATTTCAAATTTCAAAGTCGGTGATTCCATTAATTTGCGATCTTCGGTGGGGTCTCCCGTCAAGTTAATTTCAAACGGAATCCCGCTCTTCGAATGTGAGCTGGGTCAATCAGACGGGTTCTTTACGCTTCGAGTCGACACAGCAGTTCAAGACGAAGACCCTTTTAAATTCTTTACTTTGCCACCTCCATTTTCGACGGATGATGAATAATGACAAATGAAACGAGCCAACTCGAGGATGTTATTGCCAACATCGATCAAGAGCCCGCAAGCTCGTATCAGCCAGAACAGGTTCAGGCTGGGTCTGATCGAAACTTAGACACGATTTTGCGTATTCCTGTGTCCGTTCAAGTGATACTGGGATCTGCTCAAATGCCGGTCTCGCAGCTTATGCGTTTGGGGCGTGGGTCTGTTGTGGCGCTCGATCAGCGCGTCGGCGAACCCGTCAACATTGTGGTCAACGGCCGCATCGTTGCCAAAGGTGAAGTGGTCGTCGTGGAGGAAGATAGCTCTCGCTTTGGTGTTACGCTGACCGAAGTGGTGTCGATGCCAATGAACAAAGAGCGAAATTAAAAGAGCATATGGCTATGACAAACACACCGCATCGATCACAAAATTACAGACCCTTGCGGGGTGCTGATAAGGTTGCGGCTCTGTTGTTGTCGATCAATCAGCCTTTAGCAGGTCGAATTCTTAAATATTTCGATCCGGTTGAATTGCGATTGATCACGCGTGCTGCAGCCGATCTTGGTGTTGTTCCAGCCAATGCCGTCGAAAATCTAGTAGAAGAATTTTCTGAACAATTCACTGTCGGTGCAGATCTTCAAGGTGCTGCGGGTGAGGCCGAGCATCTGCTTGCGGGCGTTTTGCCGCCTGAGCAAGTGGCCGAGCTGATGTCGGATGTGATGGGCAGTGCTAATCAGTCGATCTGGGAGAAGCTTTCTGCGATTCAAGAAAGCACGTTTGCAAATTATCTAGCCAAGGAACATCCTCAAACGGCTTCACTCATTCTGTCTAAAGTGAGCCCACAATGCGCGGCAAAAGTCATGGGCTTTATGCAACGGGAACTTCGCAATCAGCTGATGCGCCGCATGCTTGTGCCTAAGCCCGTCGCAGATGCCGTGCTCAGAATTATAGAAGCAACATTGAAAGATGACCTGTTGCTGAATGTGGCGCGTAATATTGCGGCCGACACTCACTCACGCATGGCCGACATCATCAACAAGATGGAACGTGAGCAGATGGAGGATGTGTTGGTCAGTTTGGCAGAAAGCAAGCCTAAAGAGGCTGAAATTCTGCGCGGGCTGTTGTTCACATTTGATGACATTATCAAATTGTCTCCACGAGCTCGCACGACGCTCTTTGACAAAGTCCCAACCGATAAGGTGGTTATTGCCCTCAAGGGAGCGGATCCAGCGTTTAGGGATATTGTGTTGTCATCGCTGGCATCGCGCGCTCGCCGTCTGGTAGAGCATGAATTGAACAATGGCTCGAGTGTTCCACAACGGGATATTCTCAAGGCAAGACGTGCCGTTGCTGATTTGGCATTAGAGATGGCCGAGCGCAATGAAATTGAATTGACCACAATGGAAGATCGCGATGACTATTGATGGCTGTGATTGATGAGTGACCAGCCCGATAAAGAGAGCCAAACTGAAGAAGCCACTGAGCATAAGCTAGAAACTGCTCGTGAAAAGGGGAACGTCCCAATTTCACGCGAGGCACAGACGGCTGTAATGTTGTTGGGCATTCTCTCGGTGATCGCCTTTTTGTTACCCGCCTTCATTAAGGATCTCATTCGCACCCTGACTGCATTAATTGAGTTCTCGGATAAAGTAGATTTATCGCATGGCGCAGACGCAATGAATTTGATGAGCTTTGTGCTCAATGAGCTTGGTTACCAGATATTGAGTATTTTGCTCCTGATGTCACTTGGCGCTGTTGCCGCCAATGTTCTTCAGTCCCCGCCATCCCTGAATATTGAGCGAATAACGCCTGACTGGAGTAAAATCTCCATCATCGCGGGATTTGGGCGGCTCGTGAGTCAAAGGAATTTATTTGAATTTCTTAAGCAAGCACTCAAGCTCTTTGTCGTTCTCACCATTGTTGGAGCCGTTTTTTACACCCAACGTGATTCCATTCTTAAATCCCTATTCCTTGACCCCGAGAATTCCATATCGCTTCTCAATAAATTGCTCATTGAGATACTCTCAGCCCTCTTGGTATTCACGATTTGCCTCGCCATTGGGGATATTGTTTGGACGCAGCATCATTGGCGGTCAGAGCTAAAAATGTCCCGTCAAGAATTGAAGGATGAGAGAAAAGAGAGCGACGGCGATCCTTATTTTAAGGCCAAGCGGCGCGCTATTGCAGCGCAGAGATCGAAGCGGCGGATGATGTCCGATGTTCCAACTGCAACGGTTGTAATTGCAAATCCAACCCATTACGCGATCGCGTTACGTTACCGCAGGGAGGATGGCGGTGCGCCGCTTGTTGTGGCCAAAGGTGTCGATGCGGTAGCTCTACGTATTCGCCAATTAGCCGAAAACAATGGTGTTTTGGTGTTCGAGGATAAGCCTCTGGCAAGGTCGTTGTATAAACATGCGGAAATTGGGCAGATGATACCAGAAGAGTTTTATCGCGCCATTGCCGAGATCATTTTTGTGGTCGAGCGTTCAAAAAAGGCTTCGAATCAGGATGCAAAGCTTAAGAAACATTACAGCTGATATGGGGCTGGGTTGCGTGGAATCTGTTCATGAGCAGATTCTTGGAGATCATATCCGAGATGTCGCTTCCGAGCTTCGATTGGTCGATGTGGATCAGCTCATTCATTTTTTGAAAAAAGAGAATGCAGATTGTATCTCTGATGTCGTGAATTCCTCCGCGGAATTGTTTTTTAAGCCAGGTACATTGCGCTATGGGTTAAGTGGTGAATTTGATGTGAGCTGGAATAATCCACCCTCTGTCAGTTTGAATATGGAATTCCGAAATCCCCCACTCACAATATTATTTTCACTTTCAATGTCATCACAAATGGCCTCTGTTGAGATTTATGACGTTCATTTTGAGCATAGATATTCGAGAACGATTGTTGAAGTTGACCTCTTTAGCTCCTCACTCTCCAAGGCGCGAATTGATAAAAAATATCATAATTCTTGATCGTTCATAAGCTCTAGGCAAGCGTAGGGAGAGATAACATTTAAATCAATTTTTAAAGAGTTTGCAATGAGCGGTGATCTTTTCAATTTATCGATGCAAAAAGCATCATGGCTCAGCGAGCGGCAGACGCTCATCGCTAGCAATATTGCAAATGCCAATACACCACAGTTTAAAGCAAAAGACTTGGCTGCTTTTTCGAAGGCCGTTGATCGTCTGGACGTGAAGCTAGATGTCACAAATTCAGCTCATATTCAGGTTAGTGGTCTTGATGCGATGAGTTCAAAGACAATTGATAATCAGGGCTGGGAGACAACAAACTCAGCAAACTCGGTCAATCTCGAACAAGAGATGTTGAAGGCTGGTGATGTTGGGCGAGATTATTCTCTTGCGATGAATATCACGCGTTCGTTCCAGCGTATGTATCTCTCAAGCTTGAAGTGAACTCATGTTTGATCCGCTCAGATCGTCCGTACAGATTGCAGGTTCTGGCATTCAGGCACAATCTGAACGTCTTCGCGTCATCTCTGAAAATATCGCTAACGCAAATTCGATGGCAAGCACTCCGGGCGGTGATCCTTATGGGCGTAAGACGATATCATTTGAGCAAGCCCTCGATCAGGTGTCAGGTGCCGCTAATGTTAAGATTAGTTCGATTGGAACAGACCAATCACCATTTCGCATTGAAAAAGATCCCGGTAATCCGGCGGCTGATGCAGCAGGTAATGTCAAATTGCCAAATGTTGATTTGTTAATCGAGTTGGCTGACCTGCGGGATGCAAACCGTAGCTATAGTGCCAATGTGCAAGTGGTTAAGCAGTCGCGTGAACTCATTTCCCAGACAATCGATTTACTGCGAAACAACGGATAATTGCGATGATTGAAGCTACATCACTGAGTTCGGCGATTTCGACCGGACCTGCGCTGTCGACCAAAATACAGGGCGGTGAATCGTTTTCGCAAACGATGAACAATGTCGCTGCCGATATGTACAATTCAATTAAAGACGGTGAAAAATTTTCAACCGATGCGCTGAGCGGACAGGCTTCAACCGGACAGGTTGTTCAGTCTGTTATGGCGGCGGAGCGTTCTCTTCAGCTGGCTTTATCAGTTCGAGATAAATGCGTTTCAGCTTTTCAAGAAATTAGCCGAATGTCTATTTGATCGGAACTAAACCATGCGTGCATTGTCAATTGCGGCAACAGGGATGAATGCTCAACAGCAGAATCTCGAAGTCATCGCAAATAATATAGCCAATATCAACACGACTGCATTCAAGCGCTCGCGAGCGGAATTTACCGATTTGCTCTATCAAGCAGAGCGGCTTCAAGGCGTCTCCAATCGAGGCCGCGATGCAACAATTCCAGAAGGCGCACAGATCGG
>CAIUDK010000038.1 GCA_903897875.1 uncultured Hyphomicrobiales bacterium | reverse complement strand
GCGCCCCGGCCCCTGCACAGCATCGCAAACCAATAGGCCGCCCGCGCCATGAACCATGGCCGCAATCTCGGCAATGGGCTGAAGCGCGCCGGTCTCGTTATTGGCCATTTGCACGGCCACCATGGCGCGGCCAGAATCGCTTGCCAGCAGCATGGCCAGATGATCGAGATCGACCAAACCATCGGCTGTGAGGTTGATAGATTGCGCAGCAGCGCCAAAGCGATGACCTGAGAGAACGCAGGCATGCTCCCCCGCACCCATCAGCAAACGCGTGATTGGGGCACCCGGCAGCACGATGCGCGGTGTCAGCGCAAGGGCAGACGCCTCAGTGCCGCCAGATGTGAAAACAACGTTTTTGGCCTTGGCGCCAAGCAATTTGGCCACCGCCATGCGGGCATCTTCAACCAGCCCGCGGGCGGCACGGCCCTCTTGGTGGATCGACGACGCATTTCCCACGACATCAAAAGCGCGCACCATCGCGTCACGCGCAGCTGGGCGCAGCGGCGAGGTCGCGTTATGGTCGAGATAGATGCGCGGCGAACCCAAAACAACTCCTATTGGCCTCTGGAGCGACCAAATTGCTGCCGAACGTAAGATTGGTATCAATTTGCTTGCATTCCATCATAGCGAACATGCTAGAACGCGAACCTGCCACTCTGCCCGGCCAAACCGGGCCCGGCACTGAATGCAGTCCAGATCTTCTCTTAGAATAATTCTAAAAGCAACAGATCTGCACAGCATCAGCTAGAGCGTACCTATGATTTATACTGATTTGATGGCGGACCTATCCGCCCGCGCTTGGAGCTCATATGCCTGAAGTCATCTTCACCGGACCTGCTGGACGCCTCGAAGGGCGCTTTCACCCCTCCAAGCAGCGCGGCGCGCCAATTGCGGTCATCCTTCATTCGCATCCGCAGTTTGGCGGCACGATGAACAATCAGATCGTCTACAACCTCTATTACACATTCGCAGAGCGCGGCTTTTCCGTTCTGCGCTTCAATTTCCGCGGCGTTGGCCGTAGCCAAGGTTCGTTCGACCATGGCCAAGGCGAATTGTCCGATGCCGCCTCAGCACTCGATTGGGTGCAGTCGATCAACCCAGAAGCCCGCGCTTGCTGGATTGCTGGCGTCTCCTTCGGTTCATGGATCGGCATGCAGCTCTTGATGCGCCGCCCAGAAATCGAGGGCTTTATCTCCATCGCACCACCAGCCAACCGCTTTGACTTCTCCTTCTTGGCCCCATGCCCCTCCTCGGGCCTGTTCGTCCATGGCGATCAGGATCGCGTGGCCCCGATCAAGGAAGTCATGGCTTTGATTGAAAAGCTAAAGACCCAGCGCGGCATTCAGATCGAACACGCGGTTGTGCCAGGTGCCAACCACTTCTTCGAGAACTGCGTTGATGAGTTGATTGAAACCGTCGGCACCTATCTGGATCGCCGCTTAGACAATCCAGTCCTGCTGCCAACCCCTGCGCGAAGCAAGCCGGGGGCTTGAGGGCGGGCTTCTGCTAGGTAGTATGGCCATCTTGTCATAAATACCAATTTTTGGTATT
>CAIUDK010000037.1 GCA_903897875.1 uncultured Hyphomicrobiales bacterium | reverse complement strand
TCGAGCTTCTGTCGACACCACGCGGCGCTCCAGACGATCTTGCTAAGTTGCAGGGCGTTGGTCCACAGATCGTCAAGAAGCTCAACGATGGTGGCATTTTCCACTATTGGCAGCTTGTTGCCATGACTGCTGACGACATGAAGAAGGTCGATCAGGATCTTAAGCTGAACGGTCGTATTGAGCGTGACGGTTGGGTCGAGCAAGCTCGCGCTTTGATCGCTGGCTAATTTTAAGCACGGGCGGCTAATGCCGCCCGATTGCTTTTTGAACGAAAACTCCATTTCTAATTCGTGAGAGCGGACGCAGAGCGTCGG
The DNA here is from genome assembly GCA_903897875.1 of uncultured Hyphomicrobiales bacterium. GTDB lineage: Bacteria > Pseudomonadota > Alphaproteobacteria > Rhizobiales > Beijerinckiaceae > Terripilifer. The sequence goes on along the minus strand of CAIUDK010000037.1, from coordinate 7,614 downwards.
CCTTGCGACAAACTGAAGGATAAGACCATGGCGAATATCACCGCCGCGATGGTGAAGGATCTTCGTGAGAAGACCGGCGCTGGCATGATGGACTGCAAGGGTGCATTGAACGAAGTCGATGGCGACATCGAAGCAGCTGTTGATTGGCTGCGCAAAAAGGGCCTTTCAAAGGCCGCTAAGAAGTCCGGCCGCATTGCTGCTGAAGGTCTGGTCGCTGTTCTGACCAAGGGCACTCAGGGCGTGGTTGTGGAAGTCAATTCCGAGACCGATTTCGTTGCACGTAACGAAGATTTCCAGAAGCTTGCTTCTAACATCGCTTCCGTTGTTTTGACCTCCGGCCAGACCGAAGTTGAAGCTGTGAAGTCTGCAGCCTATCCAACTGGCGGCAACGTCGGTGATGCGCTGGCAAATGCTATTGCTACCATCGGTGAGAACATGACCCTGCGTCGTGCGTCCTTGCTGTCGGTGAGCGCTGGCGTTGTTGGCCAGTACGTTCACAACGCTGTGACCCCCGGTCTTGGTAAGATCGGCGTGATCGTTGCGCTGGAATCAACTGGTAGCGCAGAAGCTTTGACGGCTCTTGGCCGTTTGATCGCACTGCATATTGCTGCTGCTGGTCCTTTGGCGCTTGACGCGTCGGGCCTCGATCCAGCTGTGCTTGAGCGTGAAAAGAACGTGTTGCGCGACAAGAACGTAGGCAAGCCTGAAAACGTGCTTGAGAAGATCGTCGAGTCCGGCCTGAAGAGCTATTACAAGGAGGTTTGCCTCCTCGATCAGCCTTCAATCCATGCTGAACATTCGAACAAGACCATTGCTCAGGTCGTCAAGGATGCTGACAAGTCTGTTGGGGCACCTGTGACCCTGAAGGGCTTTGTTCGTTACGCACTGGGCGAAGGCATCGAAAAGCAGGAAAGCGATTTCGCTGCTGAAGTTGCTGCTGCTGTCAGCGGCCAAGGCTAAGCGTAAGGCTTTTAGCCTCAGAAATTTGAAAGGCGGTCCTTGGGGCCGCCTTTTTTTTGGTCAGTTTACGTAATTTTATGGTGAGCTGCGCCGATAGCGCGTTGGTTCAGCTTGTTCCCATCGTGCTGATTTCATACACAGTGTCTTTGTGAGCGTCATTCGATACGAGTCGGCGCAGTTTATTTTTCAGAAGAGGGCAAAGATGGCTGAGCGTCCGCAGTGGAAACGTGTCGTCGTCAAGCTCTCCGGCGAGTCCCTGATGGGGCCTCTGTCGCATGGTTTGCATCAAGAAACCCTTCAACGGATCGCAGCAGATCTGGCATCAGTGGCTAAGCTGGGGGTTGAGATCGCGGTTGTTGTGGGTGGCGGCAACTTTTTCCGGGGTATCCAAGGGGCCGATAAGGGCATTGAACGGGCGCGCGCCGATTCCATTGGCATGTTGGCGACCGTGATGAATGCTCTGGCGCTGGAGCAGGCCATTGAGCGAGAAGGGCAGTCCTCGCGCGCTCTGTCTGCCGTGCCGATGCCGTCCGTCTGTCAGCCTTATTCGCGCCAAGCGGCGTTGAATCATCTGGGCAAACAGCGGGTTGTGGTTTTGGCGGGCGGTACGGGCAATCCGTTCTTCACCACCGACACCGGTGCGGCTTTGCGCGGCGCTGAACTGTCTTGCGATGCGATTATGAAGGCGACGCAGGTGGATGGTGTCTATTCGGCTGATCCTAAGAAGGATCCCAATGCGACACGTTATGAGACGTTGACGCAGGATGAAGCCATCGCCAAAAATCTCGGAATTATGGATACTGCCGCTTTCGCACTTGCCCGCGAGAACCGTATCCCGATAATTGTCTTTTCAATCCAAGAAGCAGGCGCCATTCAGGCGGCTATTTTGGGTAAAAGCCGCGCAACCTTAGTTGTGCCATAGGTCTTTGAATCAAGGTTGGCCAAAGCCCTGCGGCTGAGGACCAGCGCGAATACTTACGAATAGGATGTCTGATGAGTACCTTTGATATTGCAGATCTCAAGCGTCGCATGCAGGGCGCCATTGCTTCGTTGACGCATGAGCTTAACGGCCTGCGCACGGGACGTGCGTCGGCAAGCTTGCTCGATCCTATTCAGGTTGATGCCTATGGCTCGCATATGCCGCTCACGCAGGTGGCGACTGTGAGTGTGCCAGAGCCCCGCATGATCTCGGTGCAGGTCTGGGACAAGAGCATGGTTGCTGCGGTTGAAAAGGCCATTCGCAACTCGAATTTGGGCCTTAGCCCGAATATCGAGGGACAGATTTTGCGCATCCGTATTCCTGAGCTCAACGAAGATCGTCGCCGCGAGTTGGTGAAGGTGGCTCATAAATACACCGAAGACGCCAAGGTCGCCGTGCGCCATGTGCGCCGCGATGGCATTGATATTTTGAAAAAGCTTTTGAAAGACAAGGCCATCAGCGAAGATGACCTGAAGCGCTACGAAGGCGATGTCCAGAAGGCCACAGACCAGACGATCAGCGAGATTGACCAGGTCTTGGCAACGAAGGAAAAGGAAATCATGCACGTTTAAGGCGGCGGCCGATTTCGGCCTCGTCCGTGCAAAGGGCTCACGCGATGCAAGCAGACGCCAATTCCAATCTTGCAGGCCCATTAGAGGGCGAGGTGTCTGCTGCTGTCCCAGTGGGCTGCGTGCCAAAGCACGTGGCCATTATTATGGATGGCAATGGCCGGTGGGCTGCGGCGCGTGGCTTGCCGCGCCTTGAGGGCCATCGTCGCGGTGTTGAGGCGGTGCGTCGCGCCGTGCGGGCGTCCATTGAATTGGGCATTTCTTATCTGACCATCTACAGCTTTTCGTCCGAGAACTGGCGTCGGCCAGCCCAAGAAGTGGCTGAGCTGCTGGGGCTTTTGAAGCGCTTCATTCGCAACGATCTGGCTGACCTGCACAAGAACGGCGTTCGGGTGAAGGTGATTGGCAGCCGCGATGGGCTAACGCCCGATCTCTGTGCCTTGCTGAGCGAGGCTGAGGATTTGACGCGCGCCAATCAGGGGCTAACCCTGATTGTGGCCTTTAATTACGGCAGCCGGGATGAGATTGCCCGCGCCGTGAAGCGGTTGGCTGCCGAAGTTGTGGCTGGAACCTTGGACGTGAGCGCCATTGATGATGCGGCGATTGCCTCGCATCTCGATACGGCGGGGATTCCCGATCCAGACCTGATTATTCGGACTTCGGGAGAGCAGAGATTGTCGAACTTCCTCATGTGGCAGGCTGCCTATTCGGAGTTTGTCTTCCTTCCGCAATATTGGCCGGACTTCGATAAGGCCGCTTTCGAGGCCGCTTTGCGTGAATATGCGAGCCGTGATCGGCGCTATGGAAGCCTGAAAGCGCAGGGATCATGAGGGGCCCTAATTTCTCGGATTTGCCGAAGCGGTTTTTGTCTGCTCTGGTGATGATAACGCTGGCGCTGTCTTCCCTGTTTCAGGGTGGCTGGGTGTTCGTTCTGTTCTGGCTCGTGTGCGGGCTGATCGTCAATTGGGAATGGCAGCGCATTATCGATGCCCAAAGGCTCGCATGGCGGGTTGGGGCAGGTGGTTTTGCATTGGTTTTGGCTGCCTTCTTGGTGGTTCGCCATGCGGCTGATGTCGCAGTGTTTCTTTCAGCTGTGGGCGCGATAGCAGCGGCGTCTTTGGCAGTGCCTGGCCGTCGTGTTTGGGCGTTTTGTGGCGTGCTCTATGCCGCGGCCTTGGTGATTTCGGTTTGCTTGCTGCGCCAATCCGTCCTGCATGGCGTTGAGGCCATCATCTGGCTCTTTGCCGTCGTTTGGGGCACGGATGTGATGGCCTATATGGGCGGCCGCATCATTGGCGGGCCAAAATTATGGCCTCAGGTTTCACCCTCAAAGACATGGGCTGGCTTTTTGGTCGGCATCACGTCGGGCGCGCTGCTTGGTTTGGTGGTCTTGTCTGTTGCGTTTTCTGAGAGCATCCCGCTTGCGTCCCTGTTTGTCTTGGGGCTTCTGACAGCGGCGCTTTCGCAAGGCGGGGATCTGCTTGAATCCTCAATCAAGCGACATTTCCAAGTGAAGGATTCCAGCCAGCTCATTCCCGGACATGGTGGATTTATGGATCGTCTGGATGGCTTCGTGACCGCGGTGACTTTTGCTGCCATTATTGGCGCAGCATCCGCTGGCGCTGCAGCGGCCGCCCACGGCCTATTCATTTGGTAAACATTAAGAAAAACAATAGTATGAACCAATCTATTCATCCAAAAAGTGAAGTTTTTTCGGAGTCCATCCCGCGCCGTCTTGTGGTGTTGGGCGCGACCGGTTCGATTGGTCAATCGACGGCTGATGTTATTCTCAACGCGCCGGGGCGGTTCGTTGTTGAGGCTGTGGCCGGTGGCCGCGATGCCGCAGCCTTGGCCCGTCAAGCAATCGCCTTGGGCGCGCGTTTTGCCGCCATCGCCGATCCCGCCGCCTATCAAGATTTGAAGCAGGCTCTATCAGGCGCAGGCATTGAAGTGGCCGCTGGCCCTGACGCTGTGATTGAGGCGGCGGTTCGCCCCTCGGATCTTGTGGTGGCCGCGATTGTGGGCACGGCTGGCGTCAATCCAACCTATGCCGCCATCAAGGCTGGCCGAACGGTGGCGCTCGCCAATAAGGAATGTCTTGTGTGCGCAGGCGCGCCCTTCATGCAGGCGGCGCGCGAGTCTCAGGCGGTTTTGCTGCCGATGGACAGTGAGCACAATGCGATTTTCCAAGCCCTTGGCGGCAGGGCTGGCAATAGCGTTGCTCGCATGACGCTGACGGCTTCGGGCGGTCCGTTTCGGTTGTGGAGCGCGGAGGCGATTGCCAAGGCGACGCCCGCTCAGGCACTCAACCATCCCAATTGGTCGATGGGCCCCAAGGTGACCGTGGATTCCGCCAGCCTGATGAACAAGGGGTTGGAGCTGATCGAGGCGCACCATCTGTTTGATATTCCAGCAGATCGGCTTGATGTGCTGGTTCATCCGCAATCCATTGTGCATGGCCTTATCTCATTTGAGGATGGCGCTGTGATTGCTGGGCTAGCTGCGCCAGACATGCGCGTGCCGATTGCCCATTGCCTTGCTTTTCCGGAGCGGGTGGCAACACGGGCACGCACTTTGGATCTCGTTGAGATCGGCTCACTCACGTTTGAACGGCCTGATTTTGGTCGGTTTCCGGCCCTACAGGTGGCCATGGATGCGCTGGCAGCGGGCGGCAGCCTGCCCACGGTCTTGAACGCAGCAAATGAAATCGCCGTAGAGCGGTTCCTTGCTGGCAAGCTTGGATTTCACCAAATCGCTGAATTGGTCCGCAATCTTTGCGATGCCGCGTTGAAATCGGGTGAAGGACATGCCCCTGCAACGGTTGCCGATGCGCTCGCCGTTGACCATATAACAAGAGAACGGGCCCGTACCCACTTGGCTTAGTCGCTCGCTAAGGCCATGGTAAAGGCATTGTTGCACGGCCAAGATATTTTGCCGGGTTTGTTTCAGGAGTTGGTAATGGCAATCTTTTCGCACATCTGGAATCTGTTGGGGTACATCGGCCCCTTCATCTTGGTGCTGTCGGTTGTCGTCTTCTTCCACGAGCTTGGCCATTTTCTCGTTGGGCGCTGGTGTGGTGTGAAGGTTGAGACCTTCTCGCTGGGCTTTGGGCCTCAGCTCTTTGCCTTCACAGATCGCAGGGGCACAGTATGGCGCTTGGCGCTGCTTCCGCTGGGCGGTTACGTTAAGTTCTTCGGCGATAGCAATGGGGCGAGCGTCGCTGATAGCGATGGTGTTGCCCTTATGAGCGCGGCAGATCGCGCTGTGGCCTTCCCAACCCAGTCCGTTGCCAAGCGCGCAGCCATTGTCGCGGCAGGACCAATCGCGAATTTCCTTCTGGCTTTGGTCATCTTCATGGCCGGCTTCATGATCATTGGCCGCCCCTCGCTAAAACCTGAAATCGCTCAGGTGCGCCAGGGCGATGCGGCTGACCGGGCAGGGCTGCTGGCTGGCGATTTGATTGTTTCCATCAATGGCATCGCTATTGAGGGTTGGGGCGATATGCAGCGCATCGTTCAATCGTCGGCCGGTGTGCCTCTCGATTTTGTGATTAAGCGCGGCAATGAACAAAAATCCTTTGTCGTCACGCCAGAGGGTCGTGAAGTCTCAACCCCAGTCGGCAAGAGCCGGGTGGGACAGGTTGGTGTGATTGCCAGCTCGGCGCCATCGGCTTGGACCACGGAGCGTTTTGGGCCTGTGGGGGCGTTCGTTCAGGCCAATAAGGAAGTCTGGTTCATTATTGAGCGGACGGGCAGCTATATCGGCGGTGTGTTCGCTGGAAGCGAAAGCGCTGACCAGATTTCGGGGCCAATCCGTATTGCTGAGATCTCTGGGACTATGGCTCAGGCCGGGCCCGGCGCCTTAATTTCGTTAATTGCGATCCTGTCAGTGTCCGTTGGTCTTATGAATCTTCTGCCTGTTCCGCTTTTGGATGGTGGGCATCTGCTTTATTATGGGATCGAAGCTCTAAAGGGTGGACCATTGAGCAAAAAAGTCCAAGATTTCGGCTATCGTGTTGGTTTAGCTTTTGTTTTGGGACTTATGATCTTCGCCACCTGCAATGATATTCTGCATTTATCGCCATGGAAATAATTTGTTAAGATATTGTAACCTATTCATTAACCATGATAATCAGAGAGTCGTGTTTCCGGGGTCACAGGGCTTCGAAATGACTTCCAGTTCCGGATTAGCTGTTTGCATAGAGCGTTAAAGTGGGTACAAGCTATACCTTGAAGGGCTGTTAAGATTCCCTGTAATCGCTACGTTAGCTGGTTATGTTTTATCTTACGGTCTTATTCGTCCCATTTGGCGCTTGCGCTGGGGTTAAGCGTCGTCGTGGCGCACATAAGTTTAATAGGGATTTGTCTTCGATGCGATTTCAAAGAGGCCTTCTGAGCCGCATGGTTCTGACCGTCGTGTTTGCGTCCTCGATGCTTTGCCTCATTCCGGCTGCCCAGGCTCAGAATGTTTCGGTGCAGGGAAATCAACGTGTCGATACCGACACAATAAAGTCGTACTTCACTGGTTCCGATGAGGGCAAAGTGAATACAGCTGTTAAAGAGCTGTATGCGACTGGTTTGTTCTCAGACGTTCGCGTTCGCCGCGAAGCTGGTCGTGTGGTCGTTCAGGTCACCGAGAACAACATCATCAATCGCGTCTTCTTTGAAGGCAACAGCAAGCTCAAGACGGACATGATCCAGTCTGAGATTCAGTCCAAGACACGCGGTCCTTTTAGCCAGAACACAGTTCAGGCCGATATCGAGCGCATCACCGACCTTTATCGTCGTGGTGGTCGTTCCGACGCGACTGTGAAGTCACGTATTGTTGATTTGCCAAATGGTCGCGTGGACGTTGTGTTCACGATCGACGAGGGCAGCAAGACTGGCGTGAAGGCGATCGAGTTCGTTGGTAACAAGGCTTATTCATCTTATCGTCTTCGCAATTTGATGCAGACGACTGAGATGAGCTTCATGTCATTCATGAAGACCACAGACGTTTATGATCCAGACAGAATTTCTGCTGATCAGGAATTGATCCGTCGTTTCTACCTGAAGAATGGCTATGCTGACTTCCGCATCATCGGTTCGGATGCTGTCTATGACCCTG
>CAIUDK010000036.1 GCA_903897875.1 uncultured Hyphomicrobiales bacterium | reverse complement strand
GATGACGAAACCAGCCGCCCATGGACGGGCCCGTATTGCCAGCCAGCAAACCGCGCACATTATGTCCGCGATAGAGCTCATCCCACAGCGCTTGGCCGCCGCGCTGCTCAATCCACGTTTGATGTGCCAACGCGCCCATGCCAAACGGCGCTGTGGTGAACAAAGCCGCGCCGGGCAATTTTCCATCCCAGAAAAACGATGCCGTATGGCCCATTTCTGCCGCACCGGTGGACACAGCATCAAATACGCCAAAAGCGCTGACGATCTGCCCAGCAGGAAACACTTCCACCATGAGGCGACCATTGCTCATGGTAGAAATGCGTTGTGCCAAGCGCTCGGATGAAACACCGGGACCCGGCAAATTTTTCGTCCACGACGTCACCATGCGCCAGCGAATAGCCGCCTGCGCGCGCGCACCACTGGGCGCAAAAGCAACGCCCAGAGCAGAGCCCGCCAACAAAGCGCGGCGACTTGTTTTTGTTTCTGTCATTTCAAGTCCCAAATTCTCAAGCTTTGACGTAAAGATCGCCGCCGCCGGCTAAAAATTCTGCGCTCTTTTCAGCCATGCCAACTTCGGCTGCAGCAATTGCCGCAGCCTCCACACGCAAGTCTTGCGAGATTTTCATTGAGCAGAATTTTGGGCCACACATCGAACAAAAATGCGCAACCTTATGCGCATCCTTTGGCAGCGTTTCATCGTGATAGGCGCGGGCTGTATCTGGATCGAGACCCAGATTGAATTGATCTTCCCAGCGGAAATCAAAACGCGCGCGCGACAAGGCATCATCGCGCAATTGTGCCGCCGGATGCCCCTTGGCCAAATCCCCCGCATGAGCCGCTATGCGATAGGTAATCACACCGATTTTCACATCATCGCGATTGGGCAGACCGAGATGTTCTTTTGGCGTCACATAGCAAAGCATGGCGCAACCAAACCACCCAATCATCGCAGCGCCAATGCCAGACGTGATGTGATCATAACCGGGTGCAATGTCTGTTGTTAAAGGCCCAAGCGTGTAGAAGGGGGCTTCGTGACATTCCTTAAGCTGCTTTTCCATATTGATTTTGATCTTGTGCAGCGGCACATGGCCCGGCCCTTCGATCATCACCTGACAGCCCTTGGCCCAAGCGATTTTGGTCAACTCTCCCAGCGTTTCTAGTTCAGCAAATTGGGCCGCATCATTGGCATCTGCAATGGAGCCCGGACGCAAACCATCGCCCAACGAGAACGACACATCGTATTTACGCATGATGTCGCAGATTTCTTCAAAATGCGTGTAGAGGAAACTTTCCTTATGATGCGCCAAACTCCTGCGCGCCATAATGGAGCCCCCGCGCGACACAATACCCGTCACGCGCTTTGCGGTCAGTGGCACATAGGCCAAGCGCACGCCGGCATGAATGGTGAAATAATCAACACCCTGCTCAGCCTGTTCAATCAACGTATCGCGGAACACTTCCCACGTCAGTTTCACAGGATCGCCATCAACCTTTTCAAGTGCTTGATAGATCGGCACTGTGCCAATCGGAACTGGCGAATTGCGCATGATCCAATCGCGAATATTGTGAATATTGCGACCCGTTGACAGATCCATCACGGTATCTGCACCCCAGCGGATCGACCAGACCAGCTTTTCAACTTCTTCAGCAACGGATGATGTCACAGCCGAATTGCCAATATTGGCATTCACCTTCACCAAAAAATTGCGCCCGATAATCATCGGCTCAACTTCGGGGTGATTGATATTGGCTGGAATAATGGCGCGGCCGCGAGCAATCTCATCACGCACAAATTCTGGCGTCACAAAGGCGGGGACCGATGCACCAAAGCTCTCACCGTCGGCAAGCTTTGCATCCGCATCGGCGAGCATTTTCTCACGTCCGAGATTTTCGCGCGCTGCGACATAAATCATCTCTTCTGTAATGATTCCTGCGCGTGCAAATTCATATTGGGTCACGTGCTGGCCATCTTTGCCGCACAAGGGCTGGCGAATGGCGGGACATGCAGGCACAAGTTTGTCGGCGGCCACGTCGCCATTGTCTTCGGGGCGAACAGCGCGGCCCTGATAGGTTTCAAATCCGCGCTTAGCAAGCCATGGGCTACGGATATTGGGCAGACCTTTTGCCAAATCAATCCGTGCATCAACCTCAGTATAAGGACCCGATGCATCATAGATGCGCACAGGCTCTTCCTTGGGATCCGACAGTGTGACTTCGCGGAACGGCACATGAATATCGCTATGGCCGGGAGGGCTATAATAGACTTTGCGTGAACCTGTCAGAGATCCCGTCGTCACCGTCTCGGGCACCAACGTGCCTGGCTTTGGCTGAATATTCATGACTTCCTCCTCACGCGGTTACGCCGCGTTTACGTAGACATTATTGTGAGGAAGTGCGGACTCATCCACAAAGTGGATGTCTCAGCCTCCCTCCGCTGGCGCTAACCAGATCAGGTTCAATGGGTATGATCTCAGCTTCTCAAATCGCGTTCGCGACTGATCGGCACCCCTTGGCTGTCAATAATGTAGGCTGATCACGCCCCTCAGGCAAGGGGCGCAAAATGCTTGTGACTTATGGCTTCAGCCCATAGGGCGGACGCGGAATGGCCATATGCGCTTGCTTCAAAGCTGTCGACCAGCGATCACGCAGATCGTGAAAATAGCCATCCGTATTGTCGATGCGGGAGTTCACCTCAAGCTCAATCGCATCGCGGCGCAACACAGCAATATCGAGCGGCATGCCAACGCCCAAATTAGAGCGCATCGTCGAATCCATCGAAATAAGGCCGAGCTTCAGTGCATCATACAAATCTGTGTCATAGGTCACTGCGCGATCGAGCACTGGCTTGCCATATTTAGCCTCGCCAATTTGCAGATAGGGCGTGTCGCCGGTGGCTTCAATAAAATTGCCCGCCGAATAGATCATGAACAACCGCATCCGGCGTCCTTTGATTTGTCCTGCAAACAGCAAAGCCACATCAAACGCCAAATTGGCTTGACCTAGGCCCGGCCCCTCAATTTCATGCACTTTGCGAACTGCGCGCCCGATCAAATGGGCTGCGGCAAACATGGAGGGCATATCGGCAAGGCGCTCCATCTCTTTCGTCTCGGGATTTTCTATGCCCTCAGTGACAAAATTGATGACGTTCTGCGTGATCGAGAGATTGCCTGCTGTGGCAATCATCATCACCCGTTCTCCGGGGGTGTCGAAGACGTGAAGCTTTCGGAATGTCGAAATATTATCCAGACCCGCATTTGTCCGTGTGTCGGCGATCATCACCAGACCTTCACGCACAACAATGCCGCAACAATAGGTCATAGAATCCCCTCCCCCAATATCTTAGGAGGGACTTATCACGCTCAGGCTCAGTTTGTCACGATTGCCACTGCGCTTGGCTTTGGCGAATGTTAACATTGACCGATGTGGATTGCGACGCGCCGCTTCGGCTGGCTGTTCGCAAAGGCATCGCGCCCAACTCATCTAGACCAACCGCCACGCGCACATGGCCATCATGCGGGCATTGGCCCAAAGACGGATCAAAGGCGACCCAGCCCAAATCCTGCACATAGGCCTCTGCCCATGAATGTGACGATTGCACAGCATCGGCAGCGGGCAGATGTAAATAGCCCGTGGTGAAGCGCGCTGGAATATTAAGATGTCGCGCACTGGCAATGAAAATATGGGCCATGTCTTGTGCGTGTCCAGAGCCCAGCGCAAATGCATCGGCTGCAGAAGCATCCGCCCTGCGCGGCTCTGAAGAGAGCTTCACGCCATCATGGACGGCATCCATCAACTGATGCAATCGGTCGAGATCTGTCTTCGAACCAACAATTGTTTTACGAGCAAATTCTCTGATCGCTTCATCGGCAATCGTCAGATCTGTATCGCGTAAAAACAACTCGGCGGGAAAGCGTTCCAATGTGCCGCGCAAAACGCCAGCCGTGTCAAACGCCTCCACTTCGCCCTCAACCAAAACCGACAGGCGCTCAACTGGGCCAACCGAGAAGGTGTGAACGATATTGCGAAATGCATCCTCACCCGCGTCGAGACGACAATCTGAATCGATATCCACGCGCCAATTGAAGATGTGCTGCCCATCATGACTGCGCGGCGTCATGCGCAGCGTCTGCACAATCGCCTTGGCTGGCGGATCGTAGAGAAAGATCGTCTCGTGTCGAATAGTCAGGCGCATGAATCAGACTCAATCAATCAGATATTGTTCAGCAATGTCAGCACCAAGCTTGTTGTTATCCTCGACAAAGGCGGTGATAAACTCGTGCAAGCCAATGTCAAAAACATCCTTCATTGTTGCATTCGACAGCCGTGTAAAGACATTGCGGGCATGACGCTGGGCCACACCTTGACGACCATACGCGCGTGCAATCGCATCCAGAAAGCGCGCGATGTTCTCGTAGCAAGAGATCAGCGAGCGCGGCATTTCTTCGCGCAAGATCAAGAGATCCGCAATCAGCCACGGCTTCACGCCTTCACGATAAACCCAATGATAGGCGGTATGTGCCGACACAGCACGCAGGATGGCGGTCCATTGGAAATAGTCGAGCGAGCCACCAACCGCTTCCGTTTCCGGCAACAGCATGTGGTATTTCACATCCAGCAGACGGGCGGTGTTATCCGCACGCTCAACATACAGACCGAGACGCTGGAAAAAGTAGGAATCATTGCGCAGCATTGTGCGATAGGCCGAGCCATCAAAATCGAGCGATGTTTTTTTCACAATGTCGATCAATTGCGCAAGCTGTTCGCGATCATAGCTTTGGCCGGGACGCCGGATGGCCTGAAAGCGCTTCAGCTCTAGCCAACCATTATTGATTGATTGCCACATTTCAATGGTCAAAGCCGTGCGCACAGCGCGCGCATTGGTGCGACCAAATTCAATGCAATTGACGATGGAAGATGGATTTCGCTCATCAAACACAAGGAAATCAATCGCGCCCGTTGAATCAATGCGATCATGGATTTCGTTATAACGTTCCAAGGCGCCAGCAGATGAAAGCGCGCTTTCCCATTCCGTGCCCTCGCCGCCATAGGCTTTGGGCAGTGCGCCAAGGCGCAAGGCCGCATCAACGATGCGGGCCAGAAAATCGGCACGCTCAGCGTAGCGAGCAAGCCAAAAAAGATTGTCTGCAGTCCGTGCCAGCATCAGGCAATCCCCCCTGCTGTGCCGGGCGCTGCGGCATCGTTTCCATTCCAGTCGTCGACAACCCAAGTGTCCTTGGTGCCTCCGCCCTGACTCGAATTTACAACCAAAGACCCTTCCTTCAACGCCACGCGCGTCAACCCACCGGGCACAACACGCACGCCATCGGCGCCTGTCAAAACAAATGGGCGCAGATCCACATGGCGTCGCCCAATCCCACTCTCAAACGAGGTTGGACAAGTTGAAAGCGACAATGTGGGTTGGGCAATGAAATTGGACGGATCATGCATCAGCTTTTTGGCAAAGCTATCAATCTCCGCCTTGGAGGCATGTGGCCCCACAAGCATGCCATACCCGCCTGATCCGTTGACTTCTTTGACAACCAATTCAGGCAAATGCCCCAGCACATATTTGAGGGCATCAGGCTCGCGGCAGCGCCATGTCGGCACGTTTTTGAGGAGAGCATCCTCGCCCAAATAGAAGCGAACGATCTCGGGCATATAGGTATAGATGGCTTTATCATCAGCGATGCCAGTGCCAACAGCATTGGCCAAAGTCACATTGCCAGCCTGATAAGCACTCATCAGACCCGGCACGCCCAAAGCGGAATCGGGACGGAAGGCAAGCGGATCTAAAAACTCATCATCAATGCGGCGATAGATAACATCAACGCGCTTAGGCCCTTGCGTCGTGCGCATGTAGACGACGTTTTCACGCACCGAAAGATCACGACCTTCCACCAATTCCACGCCAAGTTTATCGGCAAGGAAGGAATGTTCGTAATAGGCCGAATTATATTGCCCCGGCGTCAAAACGACGACGGTTGGCTCCCCAGGGGCAGACGGCGGCGCCACTGAGCGCAAACAAGACTGCAATTCATCGGGATAATTTTCGACAGGCGCCACACGATGTTGCGAAAACAGATCCGGCAACAGCCGCATCATCACTTCGCGATTTTCCAACATGTAAGAAACGCCAGATGGCGTGCGCGCATTGTCTTCAAGAACGTAGAAATCATCTTCATCGACACGCACAATATCAACGCCAGCGATGTGCACATAGACATCATGTG
>CAIUDK010000035.1 GCA_903897875.1 uncultured Hyphomicrobiales bacterium | reverse complement strand
GCCTCAGCGCGCTGGTCTGGCCGCAGCCGCGTGATATCGCGCCCCGCCATTTTCACGCAGCCATGACGCCAACGTGTGAGGCCAACGATTGTGTTGAGCAATGTGGTTTTGCCGACACCATTGCGCCCTAGCAAGGCCAGCGATTCGCCCTCACCCAATGAAAAACTCACATTGGAGAGAACCAAAGCCTCGCCATAGCCAGAACTCAATTCCTCGACTTGCAGAAGGGGATTAGCCATGGACCACCACCTCTTCCTCGCCCAGATAAACCTGCTTGACGCGTGGATCGCGTGCAATCTCGTCGGCAGTGCCATCAACCAACAGACCGCCATTGACGAGCACTGAAATGGTTTTGGCAAAGCGGAACACCAGATGCATATCGTGTTCAATCAAAATGAGCGCAACCGAGGTTGGTAAGCGCGCCACCACATCCAAGATCTGCTCACGCTCGGATTCTGGTACACCCGCAGCCGGCTCATCCAGCAACAGCACTTTTGGTTTGGCGGCCACGGCCACGGCGATTTCAAGCAAACGCTGCTTGCCATAGGGCAAGGAGCCAACGCGCTCATCCATCACATCATCAATGCCAAGATCGGCCAAGAGCGCGACGGATTCATCGACCAAATCTTTGCGCGTGCCCACGGGCCGAAACCAATCGCGCCCTGCGCCTTCGCGCTCGTTCACAGCCAGCAACACGGACTGCAAAGGTGTGAGATCTGGGAACAGCTGATTGATCTGAAACGTGCGCGCAACGCCGGCAATGGCGCGCTGGCGTAACGTCCAATTTGTGATGTCCTGACCATCAAAGTGAATGGAGCCAGAAGTGGGTGTGAGCACGCCCGTCAGCAGGTTGATGAAGGTTGTTTTGCCTGCACCATTGGGACCGATCAACGCATGACGTGCGCCCGGCTGCAGTTTGAAGCTGACATTGTCAGTTGCAACAAGACCGCCAAAGCGTTTGCACAACGACCGTGTTTCAAGAATGGGAGCCACCTCTGCGGTCATCACATCTGCATTCATGGCTTCACCTTATTGCGTGAAGGAAAGATGCGCACATAAATCGATTGCACGAGCCCCAGAATGCCGCCGCGTACAAACAGCACCAGCAACACGAGCACAAGCCCAAGCCAGAGCGACCAATATTTTGGTCCCATGAGACCAAAAATAACAGTCAACACATTTGGGATTGGCCAGAAATTGAGGAATGATGGAAGCGCGTTGAGCACAGCTGCTAACCATACATCGGGCGAGCCTGAGCTGAATGCATCCTGCATGAGACGAAACGCAACAGCACCTATAATGCCGCCATATAAATGGCCAGCACCACCAAAGACCAGAATAAGCAGCGTATCGGCTGAGCGATGGAAAGCGATCATATCAGGCGAAGCGGCCTGTGTTGTCTGCGCCAACAACCCACCCGCAATGCCGGCATAAGCGGCTGCCAATGTGTAGGTTGCAATCAAGCGTGGATTGACGGGAATACCAATCGCGCGTGAGCGCAACGGATTGCCTTTGATGGCTTTGAGTGAGAGCCCGAAGGAGGAGTTCATCACCACGCGCGCAATCACAAATAAAACGAACAAAGTGCCAAGCGAATAGACATAGGCTGTCTGCGCATAAAGATCGAAGTCGAAAATACCTAGCACCGGCGACAACATCACACCTTGCAAACCATCGGCACCGCCGGTGATGGAGCGCGCTTGATTGACGACTTCGGCAAAGATCAGCCCAACACCCAATGTCACCATCAGGCGCGTGAGATCCGAGCCACGCAATACCAAAAAGCTCGTGACGAAGCCAACAGCGCCAGCAACAGCGCCAGCAATCAATAGACCCACGATGGGATCGCTCAATGGCGCAACGCCCATACCATATTTTGCTGCTATCCCTGCCGCATAAGCGCCCAGGCCAAAGAAGGCACCTTGGCCGAGTGTCACGATACCCGCAAAGCCGAGGATCAAATCAATCGACAAAGCCAAGAGGCCCAACGTGACGATTTCTGTCAGCAGAGCGAGGCGTGTTGGAAACACGAAGAACAAAGAGGCTGCGACAATCCAAAATGCGATTTCATACCAGCGCCATTTGGCCGCCGATAGAAGTCGAGAGGAGGCCCCAGCGCTATTTTCAGTCAAGTGCGACATGCTCATGACCCTTCCTCAGCGCGATGTGGAGCGGGTGAACAAACCCTGCGGACGCAGGATGAGAACCGCCACCATGATGGTGTAAATGATAAACCCGCCCACCGCTGGCACGTAATATTTACCAGCAACGTCGGCCACGCCCAACAAGATCGAGGCGAAGAAAGGTCCGGTGATTGTGGTGGTGCCGCCAACCGAAATCACGATCAAAAAGTAGATCATATATTTCAGCGGGAATGTTGGATCGAGACTGATGATGCCCGTCGAGAGCGCACCGCCCAAACCAGCAAGCCCTGACCCCACAGCAAAGGTCAGCGCAAAGATAGTGGTGACATTGATGCCAAGACCGCGTGCCGCGCGTCCATCATCCACAGCCGCACGCAAACGGCTACCAAAGCGGGTTTTGGCGAGCACAAATTGTAATCCCACAGTGAGCAGCCCGCAGATCGCAATCACAAACAGGCGATAGACGCCAATGCTGGCGCCCAGAAAATCAATGCGACCTTCCAGAGATGGTGGCAAATTCACGATCTGCTGATTGGCGCCCATGGCGTAATCGACGATGGCCATCGCGATAAAAACAAGGCCGATGGAGAACAGCACCTGATCGAGATGGCTCTTGTCATACAAATGTACATAGAGCGTGCGCTCAAGCAACGCGCCGAGCAAGGCTGAGAACACAAAGGCTGCTGGCAGGCACCAATAAATCGAGATGCCATAAGAATTCATCATGACAACGGCGAGATAGCCGCCCGCCATCGCAAAGGCCCCGTGGGCCAAATTGATAAAGTTCATCAGCCCGAGCGTGATGCACAGCCCGATGCCGAGAATGAAAAGCAGCATGCCGTAAGCAATGCCATCGAATAGGATAGTGAGCACAGAAATCGCTCCAGAAAGAACCGCCAAACGTCACGATGGGCGTTTTGAAACCTAGCCTATTTGCTCAAGAAGCGCCGCACGTTTCCGCGCAGCGCTTCCTGATTTTAGCTCTAAAGCCCGACTTACTTGTGTGTCGGATCTTTGAAGTTTGGAATGGTGTCAAACTCTACATTGTAGAGCTGGCCATTCTTCTTCTCGACCTTACGGATGTAGACATTCTGAATGATGTCGCGTGTTGCCGGATCAATGCTGATTGGGCCACGTGGGCTTGTCCAAGCAAGGCCCTTCATAGCTTCCACCAGCTTGACGCCATCAGTCGAGCCACCTGTCTTTTCAAGTGCCTTATAGATCAGCGCCATGCCGTCATAGCCACCAGCGGCCATGAAGTTAGGACGCATGTTTGGGTTGGCCTTATTGAAGGCAGCCACGAAGGCAGCGTTTTCAGGTGAATTGTGATCCGTCGAATAATTGTGCGACGTGATCATGCCGATCAAATCATCGCCCATCGAGTTCAGCAGATCATCATCCGTCACGTCGCCGGTACCGATCACTTTGATGCCAGCCTGCGCGAGGCCACGTTCAGCAACCTGCTTCATCAGAGTTGCACCCTGGCCTGATGGCACAAAGAGGAACACTGCATCTGGCTTCAGATCCTTAGCCTTCTGCAAGAAGGCTGCGAAGTCTGGATTGGCGAGCGGTGCGCGCAATTGCTCGATCACCTGACCGCCATTGGCTTCAAAGCCAGCCTTGAAAGACTTTTCAGCATCAAGACCCGGACCAAAATCGGACACGAGTGTCACAACCTTTTTGATGCCGTTCTTGGCGCTCCAAACAGCGATAGGCGTCGTGTTCTGCGGCAGCGTGAAGCTGGTGCGCACGAAGAACGGCGACTGATCGACGATCATGGATGTGCCGGCTGCCATAATGATCGCAGGAACCTTTGCCTGCGTGGCCACAGGACCCACGGCCAGTGCCAGCGGTGTCAGACCAAAACCACCCAGAATGGATACTTTGTCATTGACCACCAATTCCTGCGCGAGGCGCTTGGACATATCGGCAGTGCCCTGATCGTCCTTGACGATCAATTCAATTGTTTTGCCAGCAACCTTGTTGCCGTTCTGTGCGATGAAGAGCTTTGCGGCGGCTTCAATCTGACGTCCTGTCGAAGCCGAAGCCCCGGTCATAGGAAGGATCAAACCAACCTTAACTGTTTCCTGCGCGATAGCAGGCAAGCCAGTGGCCAAAGTGAGTGCAACACCTGCACCCAAAATGCCTTTGAAAAATCCCTTATGGAACATCTTAGTCCTCCAGCGTCCGACCCCAAGGCCCGGTCATTCATAACGTGACCCGATACCTTCTAAGGAAACATCCTAAAACCAGTTTCCCCCCTTCGGTCAAGGCGGTGATTGGCCTGTAAGCCAGTTTGTCAAAGGATGGATTGCTTGGGATTGAAGAATGTCCGCCTAAAAGGCCCAGACACAGCCCTTTTTGGGCAACTAAACGTCAGCTGGCGCTCATATGGGCGGGGCCACTTTGCAGCAGGGGATGGCCAAGCATCACGCTCACAACTTCGGGCGGGCGACAGAATCGGACCGGTGCATAGGACGTCCCCAGCCCCGCCGAGACGATCAAATGTCGGTCGTCTTCAATCAGATGACCATAGGCGTGATGAAAGCGGGTGCGTCCAAACGGATTGCCAATGAAGGGCAGCGCCACCTGTCCGCCATGGGTATGGCCGCAGAGGGTAAGCGAAACGCGATGTGGCACGCGCGGAAAAATGAAGGGCTCATGCGCCAGAAGGATGATCGGTGCCTTATCGGTCACTTGGGCCAATGTGCCAGACAGATCATCACTGCCCTCATAGACGCCCCGCCCCAAGCGATGAACCATTTGATCGCCCAAACCTAGCAACCAAAAGGATTGGTTCTGGTGGCGCAAACGAATGGCATCGTTTTCCAAAAGCTGAACGCCAGCCGATCGCAATGCACGGCGTACACTCTCAGCGCCATTGCCGCGCATAGTTGGCAAGGCTCCGTGCCACCAATCATGATTGCCAAGAACAGCAAACACGCCCAAAGGCGCCTTGAGGACAGCGAGCGATTCACCCCATTGATCGGGAAATACAGGAGCCGTCACAAAAGAATGGCCTGCGTTAAAATCGCCCAAAACAACGATGAGATCAGGCTCTAGCGCATTTGTGAATTCGCAAATCGAGCGGACACGGGCCGCAGACATCCATGGTTCGCAAGCGTGAATGTCAGCAATCACTGCAATCTTCAAAGACAGCGAGCTGGGCCAATTGTTGGGGGTAACTTGATAGGGTGTGTGGTCGAGCATAAAGCCGGGCTCGATCACGAATGCGTCGGCGCCAAGCCCCAGCGTGCCGAGCGACAGACCGCCGACACCCTTCATGAACATTCGGCGATCGATTAATTTCATCGGCGCCCATCACAATAATGCTGCATCGTGAACACCGATGCTTGCCTGAACGCGAACTTAAGCGGCGAGATATTCGCCCTTGAATGCGGCGGAAATTTGCTTTTCCAAGACATCAACCGATGCGACTGGCTCCTGAGGCGTCACTTCCAACGCCGCAGCCACAGCCGCAATCCCAATCTCACGATAGAGCCTAGCCAACAAATCGCGCGCGTCTTCGGCTGGTGGCGCAAAAGCATCGTTAGACAAGGCAGCGAGGGATTGGCTTAATGTCGATTGGCTAAACATGAAACGAGCTCTTCTTACGTAAGGACACGGTAAACTTTGAAGCTAGAATTTAGCTATTTCAGTTAAGAGCGACTTAAATTCCGGGCCCATTTCGACCTAAATGACCAATTTATTTCTTGCCAAGGTCTTTTTTAGCCTTGGCTTCTCGCTGGCGGACCAGATCTCGGGTCGCAATGAGTGCCTGCTCAAATGCCTCCAACTGCTCGGGCTGCAACTGCCCGATCGTCTCGGTCACAAAGCTGCGCTGGATCAAGATACCCTGTTGAGCCTTGTGGCGTCCCTCGTCCGTTAGGAAGATAGCGCGGGATCGGCGGTCGCCTTCAAGCGCACGGCGCTCGACAAGGCCAGCCGCCTCCAGCCGATCAATCAAGCCGGAGATATTCCCTTTGGTCACATAGAGGCGCTGGGCAAGGTCTTGCTGGCTCAGCCCTTCGCGCTCAGTCAGCGTGGTTAGGACGTCGCATTGGGGGATCGACAGGCCCAGGACGCGAAGCTGATCGGCGATGGCAACATTCATCCGGGTCTGCAAACGCAAAAGCCGGAACCACACACGCTCGGCGTGAGCCTCTTCAATTACCTGTGCCGTCACTGCCTCAACCATAGGTCTATCCTAAAGCTGCAGCGCGCATGGGGCAAGAACAGATGGGGCAAGAACAGATTGCAGGAACAGGTTGCAAGAACGACGAGATCGGAGGCTGGGGATCGGTATTCCCTCCAAGGACGCAAAACTCACACACGCAGTGAATGACCGATCCCCAAGAAAGAATACGTGTTTGCTAACATTGGTTCCGGTAATAAGACCATCTTGTATCGGCTTGGACTTACGTTCATGCTTCATGCTTAATGGCGGCAACTTGCATTGCTATGTGCGCACCTGTTGATGGATTTCTATGCGTCGGCTCATCATTGAAGAACCCTATTCTGCTGCTGCCGTCTGGAGCCGCAGGTTAGCCATTTTTGCCATTGTGCTTGGCTTGATGGACATCGGCTTGGCGCGCGCAAATGTCGTGGAAGTACCAGCCATTATTGCGATCTTCGGGGCTGTGATTTTTATTGCCTGCACCGCCCTCCTCTTGGCGGGGTCCGCTGCGGTCATCATTTGGAACACTGGGCGACGCGGTGCTGGCGTCACCGTTGGTGCCCTCTTTTTAACGGCCCTGCTCCTCGCCTATCCAACCTATCTGGCCGCACTGGGCGTCAGATTGCCTCGAATCAACGATGTTTCGACCGATCTGAATGATCCGCCGTCCTATTCGCTGTCATCGCGGGCGCGCCAAGTGCGCAATGGTCAAGATCACCCTGAGGTCTCGCTGACATGGCGTGACGAACAGCGCCGCGCCTACCCAGATATTCAGCCCATCGTGCTGGATGTTGAATCCGACGAAGCCTATCAGATCGTGCAAAAGGCCATTGCGATTAAAGGCTGGCGCATTATTGAACAACGCGCTCCCATTGGCCCAGTTGGAAGCGCGCGCATTGATGCGCTAGATCGCACCTTCATTATGGGATTTCCGGAAGATGTTGTCGTGCGTCTTCAGCCGCTACCCGGCCAGACACGCATTGATGTGCGCTCGGCCTCACGCTACGGAAATCACGACTTTGGCGGCAATGCCCGGCGTATCGCGCGCTTTGCAGAAGAGCTGCAAAACCAGCTCGACTCCAAATAGTCACAAAATGCGTCAGGCCCGTCGATAAAGGGCCGACAACATCGCGCCGCCATCCGTTTTTACTACGCCGCGCTCCACCATATCTTCCAGATGCGCCAGCACAGACAAGGCCGCACCCCTTTTCAGCATGGGGTTGAGCCCCTCGTAAATGCGCTCGACCATGGCTTCAATGGAATGATCGCCAGATTCAATGCGCAACAGAATAGCTGCCTCGCGCTGGCGGCGATGTTGGAGCAGAGCGCGCACCTGTCGTTGAGGGTCCATCACGGGGCCGCCATGACCGGGCCAAAACACGGTCTCAACGCGCCCACGCAAGCGCTCTAACGAGGCTAGATAGGCACGCATTTCACCATCAGGCGGCGCAACCACAGTGGTTGACCACGCCATCACATGATCGCCCGAAAACAGAGCCTGATCTTCGGCAAAGGCAAAGCAAAGGTGATTGGACGCGTGGCCGGGGGTCGCAAGTGCAGTCAGCGTATAGCCTTTGCCCATGAGGCGCTGGCCGTCTTTGAGAACGCAATCGGGGGCGTAATCAAGATCATGGCTGGAATCTAACTCAACACCATGCGCATCGCGGTTGGATTTATAGGGCGCACAGCCCAAAATAGGCGCACCAGTGGCCGCCCGCAGAGCTCTCGCCCCGGGCGAATGATCGCGGTGGGTGTGCGTAACCAGAATGTGGCTCAGTGTGCGCCCCTTAAGGGCATCCAGTAGCGCTGCAAGATGGGCAGGATTTTCAGGGCCGGGGTCAATCACAGCCACATGGTCGGTGCCGACCAGATAGGTGCATGTGCCTGTAAAGGTGAAGGGTCCGGGATTGGGCGCGACAAGCCGCTGAACGAGAGGTGAAATCTGAGCGAGCTCACCAGCTACGACTTCTTTTGTGCGGTCAAAAATGGGAGCGTCGGATGCGATATCAGCCATCCATACTCAATAGACCAGTGTGCGCTTGCCCTCAACTGGTGAGGACAAGCACTTGAAGGCTTTAGGCCTTTACGATGACCTTGGTGCCAATCGACACGCGGCTGTAAAGATCGATCACGTCGATGTCGCGCATGCGGATGCAGCCCGACGATACGCTACGGCCAATCTCTTCAGGCTCATTGGTGCCATGAATGCGATAGAGCGTGTCTTTGCCCTTATCGTAGAGATAGAGCGCACGAGCGCCGAGTGGATTGTCTGGACCGCCTGGCAAACCGCCAGCAGCAGCTGTTGGCTTTAGGTGAGGCCAGCGCTCCAACATGTCGGCAGGAGGCATCCAGTGCGGCCACTCAGCCTTGCGGCCGACCGTTGCTGTTCCTGACCAACCAGCCGCTTCATTGCCAGTGGCAACGCCGTAACGAACGGCTCTCTTGTTGGGAAGGACGTAGTAGAGAACATTTTGACGGGAATCGACAACAATGGTGCCGGGAGCTTCACCTGTTGGATCATCAACGATGTAGCGACGATGATCGAAATCCAACTCGAAGGTTGGCACCATCGCCATCAACTTAGCGTCG
>CAIUDK010000034.1 GCA_903897875.1 uncultured Hyphomicrobiales bacterium | reverse complement strand
GTGGCATTGGTGACCGGTAGTGCGCGCAGAATTGGTCGCGCCATCGCCCAACGTCTTGCGCTCGCGGGGTTTGATGTCGCGCTCCATGCCACATTGCGCTCACGGGCCGAGGCTGAGGTGCTGGCAAAAGAGATCCAAGCGCAGGGTCGGCGTGCTTTTGTGTGTGTCGCCGATCTCAGCAACACGCAGGAGACAGCAGGACTGTTTCCACACATCAACGCGGCGCTGGGGCCTGTCACTCTGCTCATCAACAACGCTTCCACCTTCAGCGCTGATTTGGCTGATCAATTTGATGCTGAGCGTTGGGAGAACCATTTTGCGGTGAACCTACGCGCCCCTGCGCAATTGGGCAGCCTTTTCCTAGAGCAGCTCCCTGAGGGCCGCGATGGGGCCATTATCAATCTGATTGATCAGCGCGTATTACGTCCCAATCCGCAGTTCTTTTCCTACACGCTTTCCAAGGCAGCGCTTTGGACGATGACGCAGACCATGGCGCAAGCGTTTGCGCCCCGCGTTCGCGTCAATGCCATTGGGCCGGGGCCAACGCTTCCCAATGTGATGGAAGGCGAGGCTGGGTTCTTGCGCGAAGTCGCTGGCATACCTTTGGGGCGCGCCGTGGCACCTGAGGATATTGCTGATGCTGTTATGTATTTGGTGTCAGCGCGCAGCGTGACGGGGCAGATGATTGCTGTCGATGGCGGCCAGCATTTGGGTTGGCGCACGCCGGATATTGACCCGCGCTAATCAGCGCTTCCGAGTTAGAGGCGCCTTAGTCGGCGCTTGGGAGACGGCGGATGGTGAACTCGATCTCGTCGTTGTCGAGTTCCTGCCAGGATTCAATTTCCGTCATATAGGCAGCTTTGGGAAAACGGTCGAACCATTCGCGGGCCTTGGCGCGGGCTTCAACACGAGGCATGCGATAGGTTTCGCGACGCCATTGCATGGACGGAACCTGACGCGCGCGCTGAAAGCGACGGCCGCGGTCTGACAGGGATTTGGCAACATGCCCTGGGGATTTGCGTTCCATACTCGAGCTCAACAGAGAAGATCAATTTATCTAACCTAGTCAAATTGTCAGAGTCGAGTCTTGTTCTGGCCTTTGTTTCAGGCGCGTATGGTTAACGGCGCAATGGCAGATGCCAGCAAAGCCTCGCAGTGCGCAGGGTCATCTGGAAAGCCTGCAGCAATCCAAGTCTCTTCCAGCCCCTTTAACGCGTCACCTAAACCGCGTCCGCTTTTCAAGCCCTTAGCCATCAGATCCGCGCCGCTAAAGGGAAATTTGGGGACTGGGGCAGTCGCCAGATAATCCCAAGCCTTCATCCAATCGGAATCGTCGGGGGCAGGTCCGCTTATGGCATGGGCGAGGGTGAGCGCATCGCAAACGGCTGCGCGGTGATGCCGAAACAGAAGTGTTTTCAATGCGGCAGCATCAAGAGCAGGATGCGCATGGAGGCTGGCTAAAATCGCGCCGACATTTTGCAATTGGGTTTGTTCGGCATTGGACAGGCGCAGATCATCGCGCAAGGCACTGGCGTCATCTGGAATGGCAACGCAAATGGCCGCCAGTCGCAGCAGCGCATTGGCCGGCGTGTTTCGCGCAGCCTCAATCGCCATCACTTTGAAGAGACGCGCTGGATAGATGATTGTTTTCAACAGGTGAGCGAAAATGCCCGCTTGCGACATGGCCTCAACCACATCGGCAGCACGGCGGGTGATGAGCAGTTTCATCAGCTCGGCACGGATACGCTCGCGCGACAGAGTTCGCAGGCCTTCGCGCTCGACAATGATGGCCGCAAAACCTTCCGCGTCCAACGGGCCATCGGCATAGGCGGCATGGAAGCGAAAGAAACGTAGGCTGCGCAGATAGTCTTCGCGGATCCGTTCGCGCGCCACGCCAATAAAGCGCACGCGTTTAGCGATTAGATCATCAAGCCCACCAACATAGTCGTGAATAGTGCCATCGGCACTGAGCGATAAAGCATTGATGGTGAAGTCACGACGAATAGCATCGTGGGAAAAATCACGACCAAAACGCACCACAGCGCGACGGCCATCGGTTTCTACATCTTCGCGCAGCGTGGTGACTTCAAACGGCGTGCCGTCAACCAGAACCGTGATGGTGCCGTGATCGATGCCGGTGGGAATGGTGCGCAGGCCAGCGGCCTTGCAGCGCTCTTCAACGACTTGAGGCAGTGCCGTTGTAGCCAGATCAATTTCGCTGACATGCTGGCCCAGCAAAGCATTGCGAAGCGCGCCGCCAACGATGCGGGTTTCTTCGCCAGCGCCATCTAACACGCTGAGAAGACGCGCAAGTTTAGGCTCATCGCGCAGCGCTGTCGCTTGGGCTTTCATGTGAGGTGTCAGTGTCATTATCCGTATAATCTCACATAAAGATTGCGCAAAATACCAGCCGTTGCGCCCCAGATATAACGCTCGCCATAGGGCATGGCGTAAAACTGGCGTGCCTTGCCCGCATGGTCGCGCTGATGGATGAGGTGGTTCATCGGCTCCATCAGAAATTCGACTGGCACTTCAAACACATCATCCACTTCATCGGGATTTAAGGTCAGTGCGAGCGTGTTGTCCACCAAGGCCACAACCGGAATGACACGAAAGCCCGTGCCGGTCAGCCAAGGGTCGAGATAGCCCAGAGGCGTAATCAATCGCGCATTCAAGCCAATTTCTTCGCTAGCTTCGCGCAGGGCCGCTTCAACGGGGGAGGCGTCGGTCTCATCAATTTTGCCGCCGGGAAAGGCGATCTGGCCAGCATGGTTGCGTAAATGGGCGGCTCTGCGGGTCAGCAGGACCGTTGCCTTGCCCTCGCGAGCCACGATGGGCACCAAAACGGCTGCAGGGCGGCTGGCGAGCTCTATATCGGCTGGAAATAGGTCGGGCGAGAGGACATGATCGCCCCAGCTTGGCACGGTCGTGGGGTTGAGGGCGTCCTCATCCAAGGTCAGCGACAGCCGCTGGGACGCCCGGGCGGCAACGTCCTGCGCAGAGAAGGGCTGCGGATCGGCGGTGGGCCGGGATGAGATGAGGCTCGTCATTGTGTGTTCCGAAAGTCGTCGTCTCGGCCAGTCTCAAGATCGGCCAGCGCCGCTAGCTCGAAGAATTGCCCAGATGAGACAAGGCCATACATCTGTTTTCCGCCAATGTCGCGGGTCTCGCCTAATGCCACCAGATCAAACACTAGCGGGCGCGAGACCAGCGCCCATAGATCATCGCGGACCAAAACATAGGGCTTGAGGCCACCGGCGGGGCCAGTGACACAGCGCAGCGGGTGGTCGGCATCGAGCGTCACCCAATCCTCCACATTGGTTTGGAACGAAAGCTGGGGGCCCAGCGGCGTTTGAGCAACCCTCAGTTCGACGGCCAGAAACGGCGCGTCTTCGACCTCAACGCTCACCTTCTCGACGGGCGTGACCAGAACATGGCCGTCTGGGTCCTTTCGCAGAATAGAGGCAAAGAGTTTGACGAGGGGCTGACGTTGGATTGGGGAGTTTTGATAGAACCATCTGCCATTGCTGGCGATTTTCATCCCAATATCGCCGCAATGGGGCGGGTTCCAGAGGTGGACAGGCGGTAGGCTTTTGGGCGAGCCGGCGCTGGGATTTGCCGCGCTGAGAGCCTCGCTCAAGCCTTTGATGGATGCCATAGGGTCAGTCACAATGGGTTATCCGATTGTTATCTTGGGTGGTTCTCTTGGCTAAAATGTTTTTGGGCGTGATCGACATCTCGGTTTGCGGGCCTAAACTGAACATGCCAGACTCATATCGCGTGAGCCTAGAGTGATTGCAAAACGGAGCCATTTTGTTCCGCAAGGAGGATAGATGAACGTCAGTCCAGATACCAATGCGACCTCGCTGGAGGCGGCCATTGTTCGCTCAGCCGAGCAGGCTTTGGAGCGTGTCGCTGCGGCGCGGCTGGCGATCAGCAAGGTCATCTTTGGCCAAGAAATTGTTGTTGAACAAGCACTTGTGACTTTGATTGCGGGCGGCCATGGCCTGTTGGTGGGCGTGCCGGGATTGGCCAAGACAAAATTGGTGGAGACCTTGGGCACTGTGCTGGGGCTGGATGGACGGCGCGTACAATTCACGCCCGACCTCATGCCGGCCGATATCTTAGGCTCTGAAATCATGGAAGAAAACGCCGAAGGGCGGCGCTCGTTTCGTTTTGTCAAAGGTCCGATCTTTGCCCAGCTTTTGATGGCCGATGAAATCAATCGCGCCAGCCCACGAACACAATCAGCTTTGCTGCAAGCCATGCAGGAATATCACGTCACCATTGCTGGCGAACGTCATGATTTGCCTCGTCCTTTTCATGTTTTAGCGACACAGAATCCGCTTGAGCAAGAAGGCACATATCCGCTGCCTGAAGCTCAGTTGGATCGCTTTTTGATGCAGATTGATGTTGGCTATCCTGACCGGGCAGCCGAGCGGCGCATTCTGATTGAGACAACGGGCGAGGCGTCTGGGACAGCCAGCGCTGTGATGTCAGCTGAAGATCTTGCGGGATTACAAAGGCTTGTGCGTCGCTTGCCGGTTGGCGAGAGCGTCGTGGAAGGAATTTTGGATCTCGTTCGCTCAGCCCGCCCCGGCGAGGGCGACACGGAACTGACAAAATATATCGCATGGGGACCGGGACCAAGAGCGGCTCAATCTTTGATGTTGGCTGCAAAAGCTCGCGCTCT
The DNA here is from genome assembly GCA_903897875.1 of uncultured Hyphomicrobiales bacterium. Lineage (GTDB taxonomy): Bacteria > Pseudomonadota > Alphaproteobacteria > Rhizobiales > Beijerinckiaceae > Terripilifer. Next base: position 14,637 of record CAIUDK010000034.1, on the reverse strand, counting down.
GGTTGATGGTCGGCTGTCTCCATCCCTCGATGATGTCCAAGCTTTGGCCGAACCCGTGCTAAAGCACAGAATGGCGCTGACTTTTGCCGCCAAAGCTGATGGATTGACCCTTTCTGGCGTGATTGCACAGTTGAAATCAAGGCTATGATCGAAACACAATTTCTTGCCAAAGAAAGTGTGCAGACCGGCTCCCCACACCAACGCCGCGCGCTCTCGCACTCTCGAAATCTGCCACAACTTATCGTGGCAGTGCAGGAAATTGCGACCAGCGTTATGCATGGCGTCCACGGTCGTCGTCGCGCGGGCACGGGTGAGACATTTTGGCAATTTCGCCCCTTCGTGATGGGCGAGGCGACGGGCGCGATTGATTGGCGACGCTCGGCGCGTGATGACCGGATCTATGTGCGCGAACGCGAATGGGAATCGGCGCACACGGTCTGGTTGTGGATCGATCGCTCTCCCTCCATGGCCTATATTTCCTCTCTGGCTTTGACCTCTAAAATTGATCGCGCGCTGGTGTTGGGTTTGGCGCTGGCTGATCTGTTGGTGCGGGGTGGTGAGCGTGTTGGTCTGCTCGGGCTGACCCGACCCTTGGCTGCGCGCAATATCGTTGAGCGTTTTGGCGAATGTTTGATGGACGACGAACAGCGTCGCACCGATGCGCCTGATGAGCTGCCAAATGTTGAGCCTCTGCCTGCGCGGGCGCAGGTGGTTTTGCTGGGTGATTTTTTATCTCCCGCAGCAGAGGTTGCGGCCAAAATTGCGCATCTGTCGAGCCGCGGTGCGCGTGGTCATGTTGTGATGATTGCTGATCCGGTGGAAGAGAGTTTTCCTTTTGAAGGTCATGCCGAATTTTATGATGCTGATGGCTCAGCGCGTTTTCGTGTTGGCGAGGCAGCTAGTTTTCGTGACGCCTATGTGGCGCGCTTGGCGGCACATCGTGATGAAATTCGTCACGCCTGCGATGCGCATGGTTGGTCGTTCACGATTCATCGCACCGACAAGCCTGCCACTGAAGCTTTGTTGGCTTTGCGGATGCGTTTTGAAAATAGCGACCGAGGAGGGGCTTGTTAATGCTCGGTCTGCCGCTGGCCTTTTCGTCTCCTTTTGTTTTGATGGCGCTCGTGGGTTTGCCAGCGCTTTGGTATGTGCTGCGCGTCACGCCACCACGTCCGCAAAATATTGCGTTTCCGCCCTTGCGCCTCATTCTCGATTTGCGCCCGCAAGATGAGACGGCTGCGCGGACACCTTGGTGGTTGTTGGCTTTGCGTCTGGCCCTTGCCGCTTTCATCATTGTTGCGATGGCTGGCCCAGTTTGGAATCCACTGCCTGCATCCAATGCGGGGCAAGGGCCTTTGCTTGTTGTGATGGATGATGGTTGGCCAAGCGCGCCCACTTGGGAGCGACGCGTGGCTGCAGCGCATGAGCGGATTCAATCAGCATCCTTGGCGGGGCGCGTCAGTGCGTTGGTGTTGTTGTCCGAGAATGGCCGCGAGATTGTTGCCAGCGATGGTGCGCGCATGATTGAGCGTTTGCGCGCGCTCAAGCCTGTGCCTTATGTGGCTGATCGCGCTGTGCTGCTGCAAGCCATTCGTCGTTATGTCAGCGCTAATCATCCCAGCGATATTGTTTGGATTGCTGATGGACTTGAGTTTGGCGCCACGCGTGATTTTACTGCGCGAAATTTTGCGCAAGGTCTTGCCGATGTGGCCGCAACAACAGCGACAAAAATTCAAGTGTTGACGTTGGATCGAACACCCTTGGCGATTGCACGCGCCGACAATAGCAGTGGCGCTTTGGATGTGACCCTTGTGCGCGCTGATACACAAGGTCGCGCAACGGGACGCGTGCGCGCGCTTGATCTCAAGGGCCAACGAATGGCCGCAGCCAATTTTGATTTTGGCACAAAATTAGATGCACATGCTTTGATTGATCTGCCGCTTGAGCTGCGCAATGAAGTGGCGCGTTTGGATATTGAAGACGAACAGTCTGCGGGTGCTGTCAGTCTGCTCGATGAGCGTTGGAAGCGACGCCGTGTGGGTCTTGTGTCTGGCGAGACGACAGACACAGCGCAGCCCTTGTTGGCTGCCTCTTATTATCTCACCAAAGCTCTGGCGCCGTTTGCCGATGTGCGTGAAATGCGCCCCGGACAAACGAATGGGCAAACCACGCCCATTGAATCTGTTTTGGGAGATGGCGTGTCGGTGATGGTGTTGGCAGATGTGGGCACCGTGACAGGTGTGGCGCATGACAAGCTCGCAGCCTTTGTGGAAGAGGGCGGTGTGTTGGTGCGTTTTGCTGGCGGACGCTTGGCGGCCAGTGTTGATGATTTGGTGCCGGTGCGACTGCGCCGCGGTGGGCGTGTGTTGGGTGGTTCTTTGTCGTGGGAGAGCCCAAAGCAATTAGCGCCGTTTGAAAAAGACAGTCCGTTTTTTGGCTTGGCTGTGCCCGATGAAGTCTCGGTGACGCGGCAAGTTTTGGCGGAGCCTGATGCGGGGCTGCGCGCCAAAACATGGGCCACTTTGGTGGATGGCACGCCATTGGTCACAGCTGAACAGCGTGGCAAGGGGCTGGTTGTTTTGGTGCATGTGACTGCTGATACAACATGGTCCAATCTGCCTCTGTCTGGTTTGTTTGTGGATATGCTGCGCCGTGTGGTGGCGATGTCGCATGATCCAGCAGCCATAGTGAGCGATGGCGCAATGTCTGACACGAGTGAGACACCAGTTCGCGAAGGCGCATTGGTGCCAACGCGCACGCTGGATGGATTTGGTGCGCTGGGTGCGCCGCCTGTCACGGCCACGTCCATCGCTGCCAATTTTGATGGGCCAGTGAGTGCAGACCATCCACCGGGTTTTTATGGTCCCGCTGATGCGCCAAAAGCACTCAACACTTTGCAGCCCGATGAGCGTTTGAAATTGATGGATTTGAAAGGTCTGTCGTTGAACGTGGAAAAAATGACGAATGCTGAGCCAAAAGATATGCGCGCCGCACTCATCAGCCTTGCTGTTGTGTTGATGGTGTTGGATGCGTTGGCGACGCTTTGGTTGTCAGGTGGTTTGCGTTTCAAAGCGCGTCACATGACTGCAAGCTTGCTTGTGTTTGCTGCGCTGGGTTTGAGTGTGCCTGATTGCGTCAGGGCAGCAGAGGCACCTGCGCTGAATGCGCGTGATTTGGATGCTGTGCTCCATACGCATCTGGCCTATGTGATGACGGGCGATGCGCAGGTGGATGAAGCCAGCAAATTGGGATTGGCGGCTTTGTCGCGCGCGATTGCGGCGCGCACGTCGCTCAATCCCGGCGAGCCCAATGGTGTTGATCCGGCGCGTGATGAGCTGAGTTTTTATCCTATCATCTATTGGCCGATTGTGACGGGGCGTCCGCAGCCACCAGCGCAAGCGGTGACGCGACTGTCGAATTTTATGAAGCAGGGCGGCACGGTTTTGTTTGATACGCGTGATGCGTTGACGGCGCGCGAAGGATCGGTGACGCCTGAGGCGCAATGGCTGCGTCGTTTGCTGGCCGATGTTGATGTGCCTGAATTAGAAATTGTGCCGCGCGATCATGTGGTGACGAAAACCTTCTATCTGATCGACACTTTTGTGGGCCGTACCACGAATGGTCAGACGTGGATTGAGGCTTTGCCACCAGCGCCTCTTGATGCGGGGCCAAGGCCCGCGCGCGCGGGTGATAGTGTGTCGCCCATCATCATCACCTCCAATGATCTGGCAGCGGCTTGGGCTGTTAATCGCAATGGCGCGCCGCTTTATCCGCTGTCGCCGGGCGGCAATCGGCAGCGCGAAATGGCGCTGCGCGGTGGCATTAATTTTGTCATCTATACGCTGACGGGTAATTACAAAGCCGATCAGGTTCATGTGCGCGATCTTTTGGAAAGGCTCGCCCATTGAATGACATGACTCATTTGAGCGTGATGATGACGCCGCTTGTTGATCCGCTCTGGATTGGCGCGTTGGGCGTGGCAGCTTTGGCTGTCATCGTGCTGGGATTTGTGGCGCGGCGGCGTGGCACATGGCTGCGCGCTTTAGCGTTTGTGTTGATCCTCACAGCTTTGGTTGATCCATCCTTGGTGCGTGAAGATCGTGCGCCGTTGAATGATGTTGTGCCGGTTGTGTTGGACATCAGCGCCTCACAAAAAATGGGCGAGCGCGCGCAGCAGACAAGCCGGGCGCGTGATGAGATTGAGGCGCGGCTCAAAGCGCTTGGCAATGTTGATGTGCGCTTCATTGACGGCGGCGGTGTTGATTCTGGCGATGATGGCACGCGCTTGTTTGGCTCTCTGAATGCAGCCCTTGCTGATGTGCCACCGGAGCGCATTGCAGGTGCCATTCTGGTCACCGATGGTGTTGTGCATGACATTCCAGCCAATGCCAGCGCGTTAGGATTTCGTGGTCCGCTGCATGTGTTTGTGACGGGCCATGAAGGTGAGCGTGATAGGCGCATAGACTTGGTGGAAGCGCCACGCTTTGGTTTGGTGGGCAAGGATCAAAGCCTCTCCGTGCGTGTGTTGGATACCAAACAATCCAATGAGCCAGTGGCGATTGCTGTGCGCCGCGATGGCACCAAGATTGCCGATGTGCGTGTGCGCCCCGGTCAATTGGTGCGCATTCCCATTCGAATAGATCATGCTGGCCCCAATGTGATTGAGTTGGATGTGCCGGTGCTGCCTGATGAGCTGACTGCGCTCAACAATAAAGCGATGGTGTCAATTGAAGGTGTTCGCGACAAGTTGAAAGTGTTGCTGGTGTCGGGTGAGCCGCATGCCGGTGAGCGCACATGGCGCAATTTGTTGAAGTCAGATGCCAATGTCGATCTGGTGCATTTTACCATTCTGCGTCCGCCCGAAAAACAAGATGGCACGCCGATCAATGAATTGTCGTTGATTGCCTTTCCAACAGCGGATTTGTTTGGTCGTCGGATCAAGGAATTCGATCTGATTATTTTTGATCGCTATTCCAATCAAACAATTTTGCCGCCTATCTATTTTGAAAACATCGTGCGCTATGTGCGCGATGGCGGTGCCATGCTGATGGCGGTGGGGCCAGACTTTGCTGGCATTGATGGTTTGTATTATTCACCGCTGGGAAAAATATCGCCAGCGCGGCCTGAAGGCTCAGTGCTGGAGCGCGCCTTTGTGCCGCGCATCAGTGACGATGGCGCGCGTCATCCTGTGTCGCGTGGCCTGCCCGGATCGCAAGTCAATCCGCCCGCGTGGAGCCGTTGGTTCCGTCAGGTAAATGCCAATGTGTTGCGCGGCACAGCGGTTTTGTCGGGAGCCGATCAGCGGCCATTATTGGTATTGTCGCGCGAGGACAAGGGTCGTGTTGGGTTGTTGCTCAGCGATCAAATGTGGCTGTGGGCGCGTGGCTTTGAAGGTGGTGGGCCGCATCTCGATCTGCTGCGCCGCACTGCGCATTGGTTGATGAAAGAGCCTGAGCTGGAAGAAGAAGCTCTGCGCGCGCGCTCGCATGGCAAGGACATTACGATTGAACGCCAAAGCTTAAAATTGGAAGCAGCGAGCGTGGTTTTAACCGCGCCATCGGGCGCAACACGCACACTCAACTTGGCGCAGGCTGAGCCGGGCCTATGGCGCGCGCATGTGGTGGCTGATGAATTGGGGCTTTATCGTTTGAGTGATGGCGATTTGTCGGCGCTCGTGAATGTGGGGCCAGACAATTTGCGCGAGTTCCGCGAAGTGGTCTCGACGCTGGAAAAATTGCGGCCGCTGGCGGAGTCCACGGGTGGCACGGTGCGGCGTATCTCCGCAGGTGGTGATGAGATTGTTTTGCCGCGGTTTATCGCGATGCGTGATAGCCCGATCTATGGCGGCGCGGATTATGTGGGCCTTCGACGCACACAGGCCAGTGTTGTGACCGGCGTGGGTCTGGCACCTTTGGCGATTGGCCTTGTGGGGCTGTTGGCTCTGCTGGGCAGTGTGTTGGCTGGCTGGTTGTGGGAAGCGCGGCGGAAAAATTAGCCGCGACGAGAGAGCGGTCCCTTGGCGGCGTCGAATGCACCAGCAATCAATTCACAATAGAGCAGACGGGCGGGATCGACGGGGCCGGGCATGGTCAAGCGGCCAAACGGCACGCGCTTGAAATCAAAGCGGCTGTAATAGGGTTCGTCTCCCACCAGAATCAGCAGACCATGACCGGCTGTGCGGGCGGCTTCAATCGAGCGCTTGGCCAAAGCCTCGCCAATGCCGCGCGAGCGGAAGGCGGGTTCGACCGTGAGCGGTCCCAGCAACAGGCCCTCAGCGGCGCCGCAGCGGATCGGCGTCATCATATTGGAGCCGACCAACATCGTGCCGACATGGGCCACAAACGACAGGCTCAGATCTGGGGCGACGCCTTCACGCAGCCGATAGGCGGTGCGCGCAAAGCGGCCCGGACCAAAGGCGCGCTCGGTGAGGCGCTCGATCACTGGCAGATCGGCAGGGGTCAGTGTGGTGATGAGGAGGGGAAGGTCGGTCATAATCAGGTCCAGCGAGAGGCAAAGCGGTGGTGGTCGCCCCGGGAAGGGACGGTCAGCACAAAGTTCGTCGCGAGCGCCTGATCCTCATGAACGCTCCATAGCATGAACAGGGCTACAGGCAAGGGGGCAGGGGCCAGTCGCTACCAATAGGGCGAGGCAGGTTGCTGGCCGCTGATTTCGGCCAGACGGGCAAGGGTGGCCCTGCTGGTGCCCTGAGGCAAAGCATCTTGGGCGAAAAAGCCGCTCTCTCGGATCTCCCAATCGGGCAGGCGGGGGCCGGTCTGCTGGAAGGCGCGCACCACAAAGACCGCCACATGATCGCGCTTGGTGCCTTGGGTGTTGAGGAACAAGCCGTGTAGCGGTGGGAGGGCTTGCAGCTCGATATTGCCCTCTTCGCGGAGCTCTTTGGCCAGCGCATCCAGCAGGGTTTCGCCCAGTTCCACGCCGCCGCCGGGCATATGCCAGCCGGGGACATAGGAATGTCGCACAAGAAAGATACGGCCTTGGTCGTCAAACACAGCGGCGCGCACGCCCAAAGTCATCGGGCGCGAGAGGCGGTGGTAGATATGCAGGAGCCGGATCAAGGGGCGCATAAAAAAGCGCGACAGGCGGGGCGTAGGCTCAAGGTCCAAAGCTAGGGTCCAAAGACGGTTGGGGTGCGTAAACAGTTGCAAATCGCATCTTGTTGCATTCTGCTGGAAAAGCCCAGATAGCACTTGAAATCTTTCTGGATCGATTTAGAACGTTTCTAATCAAGCCTAAGCAGGAGAATAGACGTGAAGAGTTTTGCTGATCTGTCCGAGCGCGAAATTCTCGCCGTCGCGATCTCTGCTGAAGAAGAAGATAGCCGCATCTATATGGCCTTTGCGGAAGATTTGTCTGAGCGCTATCCAGCCTCTGCCAAAGTGTTTGAAGAAATGGCGGACGAGGAGAAAACTCACCGCCATATGTTGCTGGAGCTTTATGAAAAGCGTTTCGGCCCAAACCTGCCCCCCATTCGCCGCGATGACGTCAAAGGCTTTTTGAAGCGTCGCCCGATTTGGCTCACCAAAAATCTGTCGCTCGATACGATCCGCAAAGAAGCGGAGAATATGGAATATCAGGCAGCGCTTTATTACCAAAAAGCCGCCGAGCAATCGACCGATGTTGGTATTCGCAAATTGCTGGGCGATTTGGCGGAGGCTGAAAAAGGTCATGAGCGTCACGCTGGAAAGCTGGAAGCAAGCTTGCTGACTGATGAGGCTGTGGCTGAAGAAGACAAGACGCGTCATCGCATGTTCGTGCTGCAATTCATTCAGCCCGGCCTTGCTGGTTTGATGGATGGTTCTGTCTCGACCTTGGCACCTTTGTTTGCGGCAGCCTTTGCCACGCATCACAATTGGGAAACATTTTTGGTCGGTCTGGCGGCGTCCATTGGTGCAGGTATCAGCATGGGATTTGCTGAGGCTCTGTCGGATGATGGTGCGCTCACGGGGCGCGGCTCACCATGGCTGCGTGGCACGATCTGCGGCATTATGACAACGATTGGCGGCCTAGGTCATACGCTGCCGTTTCTTGTGCCTGACGCTTGGCCCAATTCGTTCTGGATTGCGACCGGCATAGCTGGCGCAGTTGTCTTTATCGAATTGTGGGTCATCGCTTGGGTCCGCGCGCGTTATATGGACACACCCTTCTTGCAAGCGGTGTTTCAGATCGTGTTGGGTGGTGCCATTGTATTGGCAGCAGGCATTTTGATTGGCGGCGCGTGAGCTTTTTACTCGCACATCTCTCGGATTCGCATATCGGGCCGCTGCCGCGCCCGGTGTTTCGTGATCTGCTGGGCAAGCGTCTAACCGGTTATATCAACTGGCAGCGTGGCCGCTATCATATGCACGACATGGATGTGCTGGGCCATATCGTGGATGATATGCTGGCGCACAAGCCAGACCATGTCGCGATGACGGGCGATATTATGAACATCGGCCTGCCAGCCGAATTTCCACTCGCGCGCAAATGGTTAGAGACATTGGGTTCGCCCAATGATGTGAGCTTTGTGCCGGGCAATCATGATGCCTATGTGCGCAGCTCTGTGCCCATGTTGGCGCAGACCTTTGGGCCGTGGACGGCGTCTGATGGTGAGCATGAAACGCGCTTTCCTTATCTGCGTGTGCGCGGTCATGTGGCGTTGATTGGTGTGTCGTCTGGCGTGCCAACTTTGCCTTTGCTGGCCTCGGGTAAGCTCGGCACGCGGCAGCTTCACGCGCTGGGTGCTTTGCTCGATTCTACCCATGCTAATGGTTTGATGCGCGTGGTGATGATCCATCATCCGCCCACCCGCAACGGTGCGACACCGGGGCGCGGCCTGTCAGATTCGCGTGCGTTTGAAAAAATCATTGCGGCGCATGGCGCTGAGTTGGTTTTGCATGGCCACAACCATCGCCAATCCGTGGCCTATATTCAGGGCACGCATGGCCGCACGCCTGTTGTGGGCGTGCCATCGGCGTCAGCGGTGCCGGGCACTGAGCGCCATCGCGCGGGCTATCATCTCATTCGCATTGAGCGGGTTGAGGGTCATTTTGCCACGACCATTCACGCGCGCGGCCTGTTGCCGGGCACGCGTGAGATTGGCGATCTGGGTCAAGTGAAGATTTAGCGAGCCGAAGATTTAGCGGTTTACTTGATCGAGCGCCGCCATCACCAAGGGTGATGCCAAAGCCCAAACAACCCAAGCACCAATGCCCAGCAAGAACAGCACGGCCAAGACGCCCAATGTGTTCACAAACGCAATCAGCGCACCAACAAAGAAGCTTCTGCGGCGCGGGGCTGGTGAGGTCATCAGCGGTGCAATGGGCGCTTCTGTCACAGCCGCTTTGGGTGCAGCATTGGCGACCAAGCGACGCGCAGCATCTTCCACTGTTTGGTCTGAGACGAGGGCCTTTTCACGCTCCACCATACGGCGCGCAATATAGTCGGTGACGGCTTCAAGCATGCCGTCGATGGTCTCGCTTTCGGCCAAAGTAACGCGGCCATGACGCGTGTCTTGCAAGAAGCGATACGAGCGGCGATCACGTGCCATTTCGATATAGGCGAGCATGTCGATAAACAGGCGCGGATGTTCGCCCGGGACAAGGCCGGTGTCGAACAGATCGATCTCTTCAGGCACCTGAGCCAGAATTGGCTTGAGCGCTTCCTTCATCATTTCGAGACGGGCATTCTCGGCGCTGCGCAGTTCGGCCAGCACTTCGGAATGTTCAGCATCTTCAACCCGCACACGACGAACCGCGCCAGCAAGGTGCGGCGTGATTTTTGGAATGTCGCGTTGCGGCGTTTCGCGGTGCATGTCGCTCATACTGTTTCGTCCACGCTGGGTCGCTCATCAATCGCCTGTTAGCGATCTGTTAAGCATATACGTAACTGCCTTTGAAGGCGAATCCGTTGCTTCAATAGAAAACGGCCGCGCGAGGCGGCCGTTGACCTGAATGGGATATTTATTTGCGTTTAGCCAACCTGCTGGATGGCTGAGAGACGCCATTGCGCAGGTGTGCTGCCCACAGGACGCTGGAAGGTCCAGAATTCCGTGACTTCGACAGGCACATTGGGGTTGCCCTCAACGATCTGACCTGACGCGCGGTTCTTGGTCACATCAATCAGCGAATAGCGAATCGAGACGGTGGCGTATTCGTCCACCGCTTCCGACCAAGCCTCCGAGAGATCACCGGCCAGAAAGCGCACGTTGGACACCTGATTGACCAGACCCTTGCGGGCATTGTCAGCCACCTGCTCCGAGAAATAGGACGCCATTTCTGGTGTCACTCTGCTGCGGACGCGATCCAGATTTTCCTCGCCATAGGCGGTTTGAATGTCGCCCAATAGCTGTTCGAACGTGCCAAAGTCTTCGGGGCGCACATCTAGGGGATGACGCACAGGCGCATTGGATGCGCCGCCAAAGCCGCCAAAGCCGCTTCCAAAACCAGAGGCGGGGCCGGACTGATAGGAGCTTTGTGTTGGCCCATCAGCATAGCCAGTTTTGCGCGAGGCAAACCAGTTCATGACGAAGCGAACCACGAGGTAGAGCAGACCGATCTGGATGAGGAGCCCGAACAGCGAGCCAATGCCGCCCATGCCGCCAAACATGCCGTGGCCGAACATCATGCCAAACAGGCCAGCACCGAGAAGGCCGCCCAACAGGCCGCCGCTCAAGCCGCTAAAGAGACCGCCACCAAACAGGCCGCCGCGCGAAGGTGCGTAGCCGGGGGTTGCTTGGCCATAGCTTGGCTGATTAGGGGTCATCGAACGCTCCATAGGAGCGGCGCCGCGGGGGGCGCTCGATGTGGCTGGTGGGGCGGAATAGGTCTGTGTGCCGCGACTACCAAAACTTGAGCCGCCACCCAAGCGTGCTTCTGCTATGGCAGGCACGAAGGCCACAGACGCTGCAAGCGCCAAAGCGGCCATCAAATTCAGGGACGGAAATCGGAAAAAACGCATCTTGGACCTCTCCAAAGCGCGGGCTTTGAATCCCGCTTGCAGGAAAGATATGGGAGGGAGGGCAGGAAAGCAAAAGGCCACAAGCCAAATAAAGCCGGTTTTTGGTTACAATTTGATGCGTTAACACTTTGTTAACCATTTATTTTGAGCGGCAATTAACGAAAAACCCGCATGGCTAGAGCATGGCGCGTCGCGTTTTGCTCTTTTTTGTTCTCCTTGGTCCAGTGTGGCTGCTGGCAGGCTGCGGCCTGTTTGAGCGCCCGCAGCGTCCGGCGTGGCGCGGGCAGGCGGAAAAGATATGTCTGGCTGAGAAGCGCGTGAACGCCTCAGAGTTTGTGCAGCCAGCGGCCGCCATCAATGGGCCGGGCATATGCGGCCTCGAGTCGCCCTTCAAAGTCACCGCCCTGAATGATGGCACCGTGACGTTGAATGCCACCCAGACCCTTGGCTGCCCGATGATTGCGGCGATGGAGAGCTGGCTGACGGATGTTGTGCAGCCCGTCGCCATGGCGCGGTTTGGGCAGAATGTGGTGCATGTGTCGTCCATGGGCACATTTGCTTGCCGCTCTATCGACAACAAATGGAGCGCAAAGCTCTCCGAACACGCCTTTGGCAATGCGATTGATGTGGGCGGGTTTCAGCTGGCCGATGGTCGCAAGATTGTTGTGGCCAAAGCTTGGTCCCACGGCGATGCGCAGGAAAAGGCGTTTTTGCGCGAGGTCCATGCGGGAGCCTGTGGCATGTTCACCACCGTTCTGGGGCCGGGCTCTGATTCCTACCATAGCGATCATCTGCATTTAGATTTGGCCGCCCATGGTCAAACCTCGTCGGGGCCGCGCCGGGTCTGCAAGCCCGTGCCTTCGCCGCAGCTTTTGCCGCATCCGCCTAAGATGGATGATCTGCCCGATCCGCCAGATTTGGACGAAGAAATGGATGTGGCGCAGGCAACGCCTCTGCCACCCTCGCGCCCGCTGGCAATAGCGTCTCTGGATGTGGGCCTGCCCGCCGTGCCGCCGCAAACTGCACGGGTGGTGACGGACCCAGCCCGCTCAGGCGCTGCTGGCTCGCAGATTCAGGTGTCGTCGCTCAAGGCCCCGGTTCAGCTGGCGCCATCGCCCAAGATTGTCTATGCGCCCGCCCGCCCCATCACCCCGTCCACGCCAATGCCGCGCGCGGCCGTGATGATGCCAGCCGCCAAGCCAAAGCCCGCCGCAACACGGCCAGTGCCGTTCGATTTGGACGATATCACCGCGACCATTCGCCGACGGTAGAACTGGCCCTTTGATCTGAGCCAGACTCGCCCCATATTAGGGCCATGTCCAAACCGCCGATCAAAGCCAAAAAACCATCCGCCAAAGCTTCGAGTGGGAAAGCCTCGCGGCCTGATGTGCAGCCCTTGGGTGAGCATTTGGCAGCTTTGCTCAATCCAGCGCTCAACGAAAAGCCCTATGGTTTTGGGGAATCGCCCCAAGCGGCGTTTGACTCTGGCGTCGCTGTTGATGCTGGCGCCGAGCTGAAGGCCACGCTGCAGGCGGCTAAAAAATCACGCAAGATGGATGTGTTCACCGGGGCTAGCGTCACGGCGGATGCTTTGCGCGCGCTGTTGGATGCGGGCGATCCCAATTTGCGCGACGCAGATGTTTGGACACCGCATCGCCCAGAGCGGCCTGAGAAATCTGAAGGTGGTTTGAAGTTCAAAATTCAATCTGAATTTGAGCCCAAGGGCGATCAGCCGCAAGCCATCAAGGAATTGGTTGAGGGTCTGCAAGCCAATGAGCGCGATCAGGTTTTGTTGGGCGTAACGGGGTCTGGCAAGACATTTACAATGGCGCAAGTGATTGCCAAAACCAATCGGCCAGCCCTGATTTTGGCGCCCAATAAAACTTTGGCGGCGCAGCTCTACGGCGAATTTAAAAGCTTTTTTCCTGACAATGCTGTCGAATATTTTGTGTCCTATTATGATTATTATCAGCCCGAAGCCTATGTGCCGCGCACTGATACATTCATCGAAAAAGAAAGCTCGATTAATGAGCAGATTGATCGCATGCGCCATGCCGCCACGCGTGCGCTGCTGGAACGTGATGATGTGATTATCGTGGCGTCCGTGTCGTGCATCTACGGCATTGGGTCGGTGGAAACTTACACCTCCATGACGTTTACGGTGAAGGTGGGGGATCGGATAGATCAGCGCCAATTGATCGGTGATCTGGTCGCGCTGCAATATAAAAGATCTGGTGGCGATTTTGCGCGCGGCATTTTCCGTGTGCGCGGCGATACGATTGAATTGTTCCCCGCCCATTATGAAGATCGCGCATGGCGGATTGGTTTCTTCGGCGATGAAGTGGAATCGATTGTCGAATTCGATCCGCTCACCGGCAAAAAGGCGCAAGAGCTTCAGTTCGTTAAAATCTACGCCAACAGCCATTATGTCACGCCACGGCCAACTTTGTTGCAGGCGATTTCTGGTATCAAGCGCGAGTTGAAAGAACGTCTGCGCGAATTGCATGATGCCGGGCGCTTGCTGGAAGCGCAGCGCATTGAGCAGCGCTGCATGTTTGATTTGGAAATGATGGAAGCGACAGGCTCATGCGCGGGCATTGAGAATTATTCGCGCTATCTGACTGGGCGCAAGCCGGGCGAGCCACCGCCAACTTTGTTTGAATATTTGCCAGACAATGCGCTTGTGTTTACCGATGAGAGCCATGTGACGGTGCCGCAAATTGGCGGCATGTATAAGGGCGATTTTAGACGCAAAGCGACCTTGGCTGAATATGGCTTCCGTCTGCCGTCCTGTCTCGACAATCGCCCGATGCGCTTTGAGGAATGGGACGCGATGCGTCCGCAAACGGTGCATGTGTCGGCCACACCCGGACATTGGGAAATGGAGCGCACCGGCGGTGTGTTTGTCGAACAGATCATTCGCCCCACTGGCTTGATTGATCCGCCCGTTGAAGTGCGCTCGGCACGCTCGCAGGTCGATGATCTGTTGGGCGAAGTGCGCGCCACTGCGCTGCAAGGCTATCGCTCGCTGGTGACTGTGTTGACCAAGCGCATGGCGGAAGATCTCACCGAATATTTGCACGAGAACAATGTGCGCGTGCGGTATATGCATTCTGACATTGATACGATTGAGCGCATCGAGATTTTGCGTGATCTGCGCTTGGGTGCGTTCGATGTGTTGGTGGGCATCAATCTCTTGCGCGAAGGTTTGGATATTCCCGAATGTGGCCTCGTGGCGATTTTGGATGCCGACAAGGAAGGCTTTTTGCGCAGCGAGACGTCTCTCATTCAGACGATTGGGCGCGCGGCACGTAATGTCGATGGCAAAGTGATTTTATATGCGGATCGCATCACGGGTTCGATGGAACGCGCGATGGCTGAAACCGTGCGTCGTCGTGAGCGCCAGAACGCTTATAATATCGAACATAATATCACGCCCGCTTCGATCAAACGCGGCATTCAGGATATTCTGGGCTCGGTCTATGAGCAGGATCATGTGACGGTGGATGTTGGCTTTGCTGAGCCATCCATGACGGGCCATAATCTGAAAGCGACTTTGGCCGATATGGAAAAGCGGATGCGCGAGGCCGCTGGCAATTTGGAATTCGAAGAGGCTGCGCGTTTGCGTGATGAGGTGAAACGCTTGCAAGCTGTTGAGCTTGCGATTGGTAATGATCCGAT
>CAIUDK010000033.1 GCA_903897875.1 uncultured Hyphomicrobiales bacterium | reverse complement strand
TCTTTTGTGATCATCGCCTGACGTGAACGGTTGTATTTCATCGTCTGCTTCTTGATCATTTCACCAGCATTACGCGTGGCGCTGTCCATGGCACTCATGCGGGCACCTTGTTCAGACGCTGCATTTTCGAGAAGTGCACGGAAAACCTGAATCGAGATGTTCCGCGGCAACAAGGTTGCAAGAATCTCGGATTCGTCGGGCTCGTACTCATAGGCGCCCTGGGCACCAGGCTCGGCATCATTCTGGGTGATCATAGCCGGAATGAGCTGACGCTCAGTTGGGATTTGGGCAATGACTGAACGGAAGCGCGAAAAGAAGAGGCTACAAACGTCGAACTGTCCGTCTTCAAACAGTGTGATCACCTTCTTGGCTATTGCGTCTGCATTTTCAAAGCCAATCGTCTTCAACGAGCGCAGCTCAATCAATTCGATGATCTGCTTCTCAAACTGGCGACGAAGGACATCATAAGCCTTCTTACCAACGCAGAGAATCTTGACTGTTTTGCCCTCGGCCATCAGCGCCAAGGCGCGATCACGTGCTAGGCGAGCGATGGATGAATTAAATCCCCCGCACAGTCCGCGTTCAGCTGAGCAAACCACCAACAGATGGACTTGATCGCGACCATTCCCGGCCAGAAGCAAAGGCGCCTGCGCCCCTGCACCAACTCCGGAGGTCAGGTTATTTAGAACTTTCTCTATGCGCTCGGCATAGGGACGAGCCGCTTCAGCTGCCAATTGGGCACGACGCAGCTTTGCCGCCGCGACCATTTGCATGGCCTTGGTGATCTTTTGCGTCGCCTTAACCGAGGCGATCCGGTTTCGCAGATCCTTCAACGAGGGCATTTTGACATCCGCTCAGATGGCTTCGGGTTAGCCCTTAGGCAAAGGACTTGAGGTAAGTCTCGATCACAGTCTTCAGCGTGGCAGCCGATGCGTCAGAAAGATCTTTCGACGAACGGATGGCCTCGAGAAGAGGTGCTTGTGTCGAGCGCAGCAAGGTCAGCAGACCGTCCTCGAAAGGCTTCACGCGATCTAGCGGAAGATTGTCGAGATAGCCGTTCACGCCAGCATAGATCACGCAAACCTGTTCTTCCATCTTCAGGGGCGAGAACTGCGCCTGCTTCAGGAGTTCGGTCAAACGCGAACCACGATTGAGAAGACGCTGGGTCGTGGCATCAAGATCGGAACCGAACTGCGCAAAGGCAGCCATTTCACGATACTGAGCCAATTCGCCCTTAATCTTACCGGCGACTTTCTTCATCGCCTTTGTTTGTGCGGCAGAACCCACGCGAGACACAGACAGACCCACGTTCACGGCAGGACGAATGCCCTGATAGAACAGATCCGTCTCGAGGAAGATCTGGCCGTCAGTGATCGAAATCACGTTGGTTGGAATATAGGCAGAAACGTCATTCGCTTGCGTCTCAATGACCGGCAAAGCCGTCATTGAACCTGCACCATTGGCGTCGTTGAGCTTTGCAGAACGCTCAAGCAGGCGAGAATGGAGATAGAACACGTCGCCAGGATAAGCTTCGCGGCCTGGTGGACGGCGCAGCAGAAGCGACATCTGACGATAAGACACAGCCTGCTTGGACAAATCATCGTAAACGATGAGGGCGTGCATGCCGTTGTCGCGGAAGTACTCGCCCATCGCACAACCGGCAAATGGTGCAAGGAACTGCATAGGAGCTGGATCGGAAGCGGTAGCCGCAACAACGATCGAATATTCGAGCGCACCCTGTTCCTCAAGTGTCTTCACGAACTGAGCAACTGTCGAGCGCTTCTGGCCGATAGCGACATAAACGCAATAGAGCTTGGCGCTCTCGTCGTTGCTCTGGTTAATCGACTTCTGGTTCAAAATAGCGTCGAGAGCGACAGCTGTTTTACCGGTCTGACGATCGCCGATGATGAGCTCGCGTTGACCGCGGCCAATCGGGATCAGAGCATCAATGGACTTGAGGCCAGTTGCCATCGGCTCATGAACCGACTTGCGGGGAATAATGCCAGGAGCCTTGACGTCCACGCGAGCGCGGCGGGTCGAAGCAATTGGGCCCTTGCCGTCAATTGGATTGCCAAGAGCATCGACAACGCGGCCGAGCAATTCTTTACCAACGGGCACGTCAACGATGGCGCCAGTCCGTTTAACGGTCTGGCCTTCCTTGATCTCGCGGTCGGAACCGAAGAGCACGACGCCGACGTTGTCGGCTTCAAGATTGAGCGCCATCCCGCGGATGCCGTTCTCGAACTCGACCATCTCACCGGCCTGGACATTATCCAAACCATAGACACGGGCGATACCGTCACCAACGGACAAAACTTGTCCAACTTCAGTGACCTGGGCTTCATTTCCGAAACTGGCGATCTCATTCTTCAAAATCGCGGAGATTTCAGCGGCGCGGATATCCATCAGCCGACCTCTTTCATAGATGTGCGGATTGAGTTGAGTTTGGTCTTGAGCGAGCCGTCGACCATGCGCGACCCGAGCTTGACGATGAGACCGCCGATAATTGAAGGATCAACCTTCACGGCGACGTTTACGGACTGTCCACCAGACACCTGGGCAAGAGCTGCCTTCAGAGCGTCAAGATGAGCGTCACTAAGTGGTTGGGCTACAGTCACCTGAGCGCGCGTCACACCGTTGCGTGCGTCGTTCAGATTATTAAAGCCCTGAATCATATCAGTAATTGCAAAAAGACGGCGCTTGTCAGCAACCAGCTTGATGAATTTTGCTGTGATGCCGCCAATTCCAACCTTCGTGAGGATGGCGTCGATTGCCTTAACCTGCACGGCAGCTGAGAACACGGGGCTCTTCACGAAGCTATGCAGATCCTCACTCTTCTCGACGAGGTCGGAGAAAAGCTTCAGATCAGCAGCAACCTGATCAGTCGAATGGTTCTCGAGCGCCAACGCAAACAGCGCTGAGGCGTAACGAGCCGCCATTCCGGATACTATAGTTTCCTCTTTTGCCACAGATCAGGCCTCTAGGATGGCGACTGGATTTCAGTTTGTTACAAGAGCTTCGCATCACGCTTCAGTGCGCAAAATTCTTTAGAACATTCTGAGTGGAAACGGGTCCAAAAACGCTTGAGCGCTTTATTCCCGAGAGCGGTGCTGGAGTAACACATGGATTTTTGCCACGCAACCCTCGCGAACACGCAATGACTGCGGCTTTGGGCTAACAACCACCACGTGTCTACATCCTTTTCATCATCTTGTAGGTGAAGCAGAAAAGTCACAGCCGCGAATTCGATTTCAAAGTCGCTGTTTTTTGATGGACTCAAAAGCCAAGCTAACTCAAATTTGCAATGTGTAACAGATGCTTGGCTTCTATCAGCCAAATTATTGTGGTCGCGGGCACCAGCAAAGTGAGATTGTCGCATGGAACAGCGAATTGGCGCATTTTTTCTTGGGGCATTATTGGTCTCGGTGCTTTTATCTGCAAAAAAACGGCAGATCGTAGACCGCAGCCTCGCGCCTCCCAACCCTCCGCCACCAAGTCGTCTCTATGCGCTTGTTCAGACGCGCCCTTCAGTGGTGGTTTTGGCTGTCAGCGGGTCCCGCAACGACCTTGTTGGCGAAATGCACGAGTTGAATGAGACATGGAATCACTGGGATATTCGGACTGAGCGCTATTCTTATGAAATTCAGCCCGCCTCCGTTTTGGTGCAGGGCGTAGATCCCGGGGCTCGGCTAGCCTCGGCGGGCACACGGGATTTACCGCAGAAGGAGCAGGGCTGATTTACAGAAAACTTTGCGGATCAATATCGCTGGCCACACGAACACCGCCGCGTTCAGCGGGGCCAGCTGCCAGCATTGCGCGCACAAACCGCTGCAAATCCGCCGTCCTTGGCGCTTTGATTAAAATTCGGAACCGATGTCTGCCACGTACCATGGCAATGGGGGCCTCGGCAGGCCCTAGGACAAGCAGATCGCCTTCGGCGGGCATGGATCCGGGCTTGGCAACCTGCCAAGGGCCTTCAATTGTGTGAGCTGCTCTGGCCAAAGCTCTCGCATGGGTTTCGGCTGCCGCCCGTTCGGGGCCAGATATGATGAGCGCAGCCAGCCGACCAAAGGGTGGCAGGCCCGCAATCTGACGTGAGGCGATTTCTTCTGCATAAAAACGTTCACGGTCGCCTGACAACAGGGCCCGCATAACGGGGTGGTCTGGCTGCCAGGTCTGAATGAGGCCGTGGCCGATGCCGATGCCACGACCCGCCCGCCCTGTGACCTGATGCAGCAGCTGAAAGGTCCGTTCAGCTGCGCGTGGATCGCCATTGGAGAGGCCAACATCGGCATCAATCACCCCAACCAGCGTCATTTTTGGGAAATTATGCCCCTTAGCGACCAGCTGAGTGCCAATCACAATATCAAAATCACCGGCAGCAATTTGCTCAAGTTCCTCGCGAACACGGGCATTTCCGCCCGGATTATCGGAGGACAGGACAATGGTTTTGGCGTTGGGGAAGGTTGCGGCCGCTTCTTCAGCCAGACGCTCAACACCCGGCCCGCAGGGCGTCAGCGAATCAACTGCTTCGCATTGCGGACATTGGTCTGGCCGGCGCTCAATGTGCCCACAATGGTGGCAGACAAGGGCCTGACGAAAGCGATGTTCAACAAGCCACGCCGTACAATCAGGGCATTGAAAGCGATGGCCACAGGAATTGCACAGGGTGAGAGGCGCATAGCCGCGTCGGTTCAAGAACAGAAGGCTCTGCTCGCCGCGCTGGAGATTGGCTTCTACTGCGCTGATAAGAGGCGGGGAAATCCATTTTCCCCGCGGCGCGGCATGGGTTTTGAGATCAATCGCTGCAAGTTTCGGCAGTATTCGGCCACCAAATCGCTCGGATAGAATCAGATGCTGATAGCGGCCCTGCTGCGCGTTAACGCGGGTTTCAATCGATGGCGTGGCTGAGGCCAGAATGACGGTGGCTGATTCAATCCGGCCCCTCACAACCGCCATATCGCGGGCATGATAGGACACGCCCTCTTCTTGCTTGTAGGCAGCTTCGTGTTCTTCATCGACGATGATGAGACCAAGGTTTTGAAATGGCAGGAACAATGCCGAGCGGGCGCCTGCCACAACACGCACATCACCATCGGCGACACCGTTCCAAATCCGCTCGCGCCGACGTGTTGTAATGCCCGAATGCCATTCGGCAGGGCGGGCACCAAAACGGCCCGCGAAGCGATCCAAAAATTGTGAGGTCAGCGCAATTTCCGGCATCAGAATAAGAACTTGGCGTCCCGCCCGGACCGCTTCAGCGATCGCTTCAAAATAGACTTCAGTTTTGCCTGAGCCCGTCACACCTTCCAGTAGCGTGACGGAAAATTCGCCGGTCTTTGTCGTTTCAATTAGGCTTTGGGCAGCAGACTGTTGTTGTGCCTCAAGTTTTGGAATCACAAAGTTAGGATCAGGTGGCAGGGCGACCGGATCGGGCGGCAGCGCAACGGTTTCCAGCGTGCCTTCATCAATCAAAGAATCGATGACACCAACCGAGCAGGCAGCAGCCTCTGCGAGCGCTGATTTTCCAAAAGAATTTCCGCCTTCGCACGCAGCGATCACGCGTGTTCTGGCAGCCGTCATGCGCAATGGGGCTGGGCCCGCCAGACGTACGCCGATGCGAAGAGGTTCAGGGCCTGCGACTTCAGGCGCACGAATTCCCATCCGTAAAACCATGCCGCGAGGAGATAAAGTCCACGCTGCCACCCAATCGACAAAAGCTCTGAGTTTTGAATTGATTGGCGGCAAATCCCGACGCGATAAAATGGTCTTTAGATTGCCACCAGCGCCATCTTTCATGGCCCAGACAATGCCGGTTGCTTCACGCTTGCCCAGCGGCACATTGACGAAGTCGCCAACAGCCAATGTCATGCCAGCGGGCACGCGATAGGAATAGGCAATGTCGACCGCAACTGGCACCAAGACATCTGCGGTTCTTGCTGATTCTGCTGACATTATTTCGACCCCGCGTGAGGGGCTAGGGCTGCGAGGGCCGCAAGTATTCCATCTTCATCGGGCGTGTCGGCAATGACAACAGGCAGGCCCTTGAGTGATTCAGCGGTGCGGTTTGAGATCGCAATATGTTTTATGTGCAACAGTGCATTTGCCAAATTGCACGCATTTGCACGTGCAAGAAAAAGCTCCGCACTTCGCTTTGAGAAGTGCAGAAGTGCATCGATTTTTCCATCAAGCATCAACTGCACGGCGAGGGCAGGAAGATTTTCAACTTCAGATGCGTGATAGGTTTCCACCACAAAAATATCGCCAGCAAAAGCTTCTTCCAAATCTAAACTGCGATGGCGTCCGGCTAAATACAAAAGATGATTTTTCGTCGTGTCAGCTTTGATGGCCGCTATGAGATGGACCGCGTCGGGCTCACTGATAACTTCGCCCTCTAAGCCCATTAATTTTACAGCTTGCGCCGCACGTTCTCCTACAACAAAAAACGGCAGAGATTTTAATCGAGATATTTTGTTCTCATCCAAAGCATGCAGTGCGTGTGGACTCGTCACCACAACTGCATCGAAGGACTCTTTGGGCAGAGTGAAATCTTGATATTCAATTGTGATGACGGGGGCTGACACAGGTGTGTGCCCCATAGCCAAAAGCTTCGCGGCTGTTGAGGCCGACTCAGCTAGAGGACGCGTGAGGAGCACACGCATGATCAGGACATAAAATCGTTTGGCGCTCGATCAAGCAAAGTTCTGCCTGCTCGTGTTCCAATCAAATGAGCATCGTCAAGCGCGCCTTCGTCAGAGATTTCAAAAAACTCTGAACCGTCTTTTTTCAAAATCATTCCGCGCAAAATTAGTCGATTATTTTGCACCTGAGCATAGCCACCAATGGGTGTTCGGCAGGAGCCATCGAGCACGGTGAGAAATGCGCGCTCTGCTGTCAAAGCATAGAGCGTATCAGCATCCAAAATCGCGCCCAGCTTCACGCGCGTTGAATGATCTTCATCGCGCACTGTGATGCCAACGGCGCCCTGTCCGACGGCTGGAAGAAATTCGTTGGTTTCTAAAATGGTCGTGGCGCGATGGGCGAGGCCCAGACGCTTCAGTCCAGCGAGTGCCAGAATGGTCGCATCAATCTCACCCTCTTCAGCTTTGCGAAGGCGCGTCTCAACATTGCCGCGCAGCAGAGTGACGGTCAGATCGGGCCGCAGACGGCGCGCCATAGCCTGACGGCGCAGCGAGGCTGACCCGAATGTGGCGTTAGGGGGCAGACCGGCGATGGTTTTGGCGCGGCTGGAAATGAGTACATCGCGCGGATCTTCGCGGGTGAGATAGCCAGCAATGGCCAAAGCCTCAGGAAAATAGGTCGGCAAATCCTTGGAGGAATGGACGGCGGCATCAATACTCCCATCCATCAAAGCCTGATCGAGTTCTTTCGTGAACAGGCCCTTGCCGCCAGCTTCTGAGAGCGCGCGGTCCTGAATCATATCCCCGGTGGTGCGAATCACCACCACTTCAATCTCTGATTCGGCAATATGATGGGCTGCTGCCAGGCTGCGTCGAACCTCAGCAGTCTGCGTCAGCGCTAGGGGCGAGCCACGTGTGCCAAGTTTCAGGAAAGGTCGTGCCATCTGATCCGCCGGTTGCATTCAAATTGGTGGCGACTATAGGGTCTTGAACGATGGTGCGAAAGTCGAGACATTATGTCTCTGGAGAATAGATCAATCATGCGCGTTTTGGGGATCGAGACCACTTGTGACGAGACGGCAGCGGCTGTGGTCGCGCTCAATCCGATGGGTGGGGCCGAAATTCTCTCAAATGAGATCATGAGCCAGATAGCCGAACATGCGGCTTACGGCGGTGTTGTGCCTGAATTGGCTGCCCGCGCCCATGTTGAAGTCATCGACCGCCTAGTTGAGCGCGCTATGGCCAAGGCTGGTGTTGCATTCGCAGATCTGGATGGCATCGCGGCGGCAGCCGGCCCCGGCTTGATTGGCGGGGTGATTGTTGGCCTCACAACAGGCAAGGCCTTGGCCTTGGCAACAGGCAAGCCGTTTCTGGCCATCAACCATTTGGAAGCCCATGCGCTCACCGCCCGTCTGACCGATGGTATTGAGTTTCCTTATCTTTTGCTGCTCGTCTCGGGCGGCCACACGCAATTAATCGCAGTTGAGGGTGTCGGGCGCTACCGGCGTTTGGGCACGACCATTGATGACGCGCTTGGCGAGGCCTTTGATAAGGTCGCCAAAATGATGGGGTTTCCCTATCCGGGCGGTCCTTATGTGGAAAAGGCGGCACTGACCGGCGACCCTAAGCGTTTTGCTCTGCCGCGCCCGATGATGGGCCGGCCAACAGCCGATTTTTCCCTGTCAGGGCTTAAAACAGCGGTTCGGCTGCAGGTCGAAAAGCTCAAAATTGAGCGCGGCGGCGAGCTCAAAGCGCATGACGTGGCCGATCTATGCGCGTCGTTCCAGACAGCGGTGATTGATACGATCATTGATCGAATCAAAGTGGCTTTGCGTTTGTTTTATGCCGAATGCGGCATGCCCAATGCTGTTGTGGTGGCCGGTGGTGTGGCCGCCAATAAGGCCATTGCCCGCGCTTTGACGTCCTTCACCGCTGAGCTAGGCTTGCCTTTGATTGTGCCGCCGGGCCATTTATGTACCGACAATGGTGCCATGATCGCTTGGGCTGGCATTGAGAAATTGCGGCTCGGCCAAAGTGATCCCATGGATTTTGCACCGCGCGCCCGCTGGCCTCTGGACGCGGCGGCTGAACCAGTCCATCACGGCAAAGCCTAATTCAACACCCCTGATGCGTCAGGAATCGCGCCCCACTCTTTCAAGAGGCTTCTCATGACTCGTGTTTCTCCTCTCGCTTCGGTCGCCGTCATTGGCGCTGGTGCATGGGGCACAGCACTTGCCAATGTGAGTGCCCGCGCGGATCGCACCGTCCGTCTCTGGGGCCGCGATGAAGCCCATATCGCTGACATGCTCGCGAGCCGAGAGAACAAGCGCCATCTGCCCGGAATCCCTCTGGATAAGAATGTTCAGCCGACAGCTGATTTGGCACTCGCCGCTGATGCTGACATTTTGTTGGTGAGCGTTCCCGCCCAAGCGCTGCGTGGCATGTTGGTGGCGCTTTCGGATAAATTGCGCGTTGGTGCGACCTTGGTTCTTTGCGCCAAAGGTTTTGAACGCAGCACCGGACATTTTTTGAGCGATGTCGCCAAAGAAATTTTGCCCCACCATAAAGTCGCGGTTTTGTCGGGACCCAGTTTTGCGGTGGATGTGTCGCGTGGCCTGCCCACGGCTGTGACATTGGCTGCCGATGATTTGGATTTAGCGCGCGATCTTACGCAGGTTTTATCGGGCCAGACATTTCGCCTTTATCATAGCAAGGATATGCGCGGCGTTGAGATTGGTGGCGCGGCCAAGAATGTTTTGGCCATTGCATGTGGCATTGCGCATGGGCGTGGATTGGGTGCCAGTGCAGGCGCTGCTTTGATCGCGCGTGGCTTTGCTGAATTATCGCGTTTTGGAAAAGCATGGGGCGCGCAGTCCGAAACGCTGATGGGCCTGTCTGGTTTGGGCGATCTTGTTTTAACGTGTAGCTCGAGTCAGTCGCGCAATTTTTCGTTTGGCATAGGATTAGGCAAAGGCGAAAGCCCGCTTGAAGCTGGGCACGGAAAATTGGCGGAGGGAAGTTTTACGGCGTCGGTTCTCATTGAGATGGCGCGTCAACGCGGCGTCGATATGCCAATTGCGCAAAGTGTTGCTGCTGTGTTGGCAGGCACGCTGAGTGTCGATGGTGCGATTGAAAGTCTCATGTCGCGCCCAACGCGCGCTGAAATCAACGAATAGATTTGATCCATACAGGTGGGAGTGGTCCATGTATTTTGTAGCGCTTTGTAAAGATAAGGCTGGCATGTCGGATGTGCGCACTGCCAATCGCGCAGCGCATTTGGCTTTTCTGGGCGCGCATGCAGCGCAAGTGAAAGTGGCCGGTCCTTTTTTGGGGGATGAAGGCACAATGACAGGTTCGATGTTGATTTTGGATTGCGCCGATGAGGCCGAAGTTCAAACACTTCTGGCAAAAGATCCTTATGCACATGCTGATATTTTTGAATCGATCACCGTTCAGCCATGGCGCTGGGTGATTGGTGAACCAAAATAAAACGAGTGTTTAGAGTTAGGAAATATCATGGCGCATTGGTTGATTAAGAGCGAACCCAAAACATGGTCATGGGATCAGCAGGTCGCTGCTGGTGCTAAGGGCACGTTTTGGAATGGTGTGCGCAATCACGTTGCCAAACAACATTTGATGGCGATGAAGAAGGGCGAGCAAGCTTTCTTCTATCATTCCAATGAAGGCAAAGAGATTGTCGGCATTGTTGAGATCATCAAGCCTTATTATCCAGATCATACCGACGAGACGGGAAAATTTGGCATGGTGGATTTCAAAGCCATCAAGCCGCTTAAGCGCGCTGTGACACTTGAAGAAGTGAAACACGAGCCG
>CAIUDK010000032.1 GCA_903897875.1 uncultured Hyphomicrobiales bacterium | reverse complement strand
TGCGCGAGTCGACCATGCTGATGATGATTATCGGCATGTCGCTGCTCTATTCCTACGTGATGAGCTATTTGCACATCTCCCAATCAGCCGCCCAATCCATTGTTGAAATGGGCTTTTCCAAATGGGGGCTGCTCGCTTCCATCCTTGGCATGGTCATTGTGCTGGGCTTCTTCCTGCCCCCCGTCTCGATCATTTTAATGACCGCCCCGATCATCATTCCACCGCTTAAGGCGGCTGGCTTTGACCTGATCTGGTTTGGCATCGTGATGACCATCGTCATGGAAATGGGCCTGATTCACCCACCCGTCGGGCTCAATCTGTTCGTGATCCGCAATGTCGCGCCAGATATCCCGCTCAGGGATGTGATTTATGGCACCATTCCCTTTGTGGCCCTGATGGCTGTG
This sequence comes from uncultured Hyphomicrobiales bacterium, assembly GCA_903897875.1. Lineage (GTDB taxonomy): Bacteria > Pseudomonadota > Alphaproteobacteria > Rhizobiales > Beijerinckiaceae > Terripilifer. Next base: position 3,372 of record CAIUDK010000032.1, on the reverse strand, counting down.
GCTGTGCTGTTGCTCTGCGTCTTCCCGCAGATCGCCACTTGGCTGCCCGATGTGGTCATGGGACCAGCCTCCGCCAGATAGTGGCACCGGTTCTCAAGAGTGAACCCACAACCTGCACGAGCAGCGCTTGTGGGCCGGGCAAATGTGGGGTATAGTTCCAATATCGAATTTTGGCCGACGACTTGGCCTCGCTCTCAGGGGCTTGCTAACGAACTCTCAAAACCTCGATATCCCCGACGGCATAGGGTATTCCTATGCTGCTATTTCTCTATTGTAAGGAAATTCCCATGGCTACGGGAACAGTGAAGTGGTTCAACCCTGAAAAGGGCTACGGATTCATCCAGCCAGACGACGGTTCACGCGATGTGTTCGTTCACATCAGCGCCGTTGAGCAGGCCGGTATGCGCAGCCTGAACGAAGGCCAGAAGGTCTCGTTCGAGTTGGTTGCTGATCGCCGCACGGGCAAGTCATCAGCTGGCAATCTCGCTGCTGCTTGATCGCAAAGTTGATCACTTCAGAAACCCCGGCTTCCGCCGGGGTTTTTTTTTGCCTGCACACCCGCCCTCAAAGAGATACGTCCTAAGCTTTTGATATTGGCGCGATGATTGCTTTGCCCTCTTCGGTTCAACTTGCCAGTTCAATTCGGAGGAACATATGAAGCGCGAGCAACTCACTGAAAAAATTCTCGATATCAAGCGCGAGAAAGATTGGACTTGGAAATATATCACCACCGAAATCGGCGGCATGTCGCCTGTGCTGGTTGTGGGCGCCTTGCTAGGCCAGATGAAACTCGTCAAACCACTCGCCAAAAAGGCCGCAGAATTGTTCGGCCTGTCAGAAATTGAAGAGCGCATGCTCAATGAAGTGCCATATCGTGGCACGACAATGCCCCCAACAGATCCATTGATTTATCGCTTCTTTGAATTGGTTATGGTCAACGGCCCAGCGTGGAAAGCCTTGATCGAAGAAGAGTTTGGCGACGGCATCATGTCAGCCATCGACTTCGATATGGAGATGGAACGTCTTCCCCATGAACGCGGCGACCGTGTGAAGTTCACGATGTCGGGCAAATTCTTGCCCTATAAATATTACCGCAATGAACAAGGCATTCCCGACTACGGCTTCAAGGAAAGCTGATCGCCTTTGGTTCGATCAACTTAAGGCGCGCGAGACATTGCGCGCCTTTTGCATGTCTTGAGCATGATTCATTTGTGACACTGTTTTGAGAAAACTTTTTCCATCCTGAATTTTTCATTGCACTGACATACGAATCAGCGCGGAATTGGGCAGCTCATATCTGGAGGCTCGCAGATGACAGATCGCGTGATTCAGTTTGTACTCTCCGACATGCCCGACCAAGAGTCGCAGCGCATCGAAACCCTGAGCGCATCCATCGCCGACACGTTACTTCCCAGTCTGGCTGAGGCGGCCGATGTTGCCAGCCCAGAGCTTGCTGCCAGAACGCTTCTGGAGCTCGCCTATGTGGTTGGCTTCACCCATCGCGCCGAGCATAGCGTGGTCTTACTGGCTGCCATCAGCGAGGCTATGCGCTCCGGGATGGAGGACTACAGCAAAGAGGGCGAGCTGGACCTCATCGAAACCGATGAGATAGGGGCCGATGAAATTGAGGCTGATGCCGGCCTTAGCGCCCGCGCACAAGGCGCCCGCGTTCATTAAGGCGTTAAAGTAAAGTCTGCCTGTTTTTTAAGCACCTGCGCAAAACAGCGCCGAATGGCTCCGCTGGGGTCTGGGCATTATGGCCGTTTGCTCATACGGTTAGCAAAGTCCGGCGTTAGTCGGGCGGGGCATGGAAGTTGCTCTCTGATTGCTAGCACTCGTCTATTTGCTTGAACAACTGGATCATCATGTCAGTCATCGCCAAGCTTCATCACGCCACAAGCTACCATTACGACCGCCCCGTCACCCTTGGTCCACAGATTGTGCGGCTGCGCCCTGCGCCCCATTGCCGGACCCGCGTGCTGAGCTATTCGTTGAAGATCCTGCCCGAAAATCATTTCGTGAACTGGCAGCAAGATCCGCATGGCAATTGGCTGGCGCGCCTCGTCTTTCCAGAAAAGACGGATGTGTTCTCAATCACCGTCGATGTCGTGGCCGATATGGCCGTCATCAATCCGTTTGATTTCTTCATTGAGGAATATGCCGAGAGCTATCCCTTCACCTACGAGCCTGAATTAAAGCAGGATTTATCTGCCTACATCACGCCCGAGCCCGTAGGCCCGCATCTCCAAGCCCTGCTCGCTGGCCTTCCTAAATCGGCCCCCATCACCGTCGATTTTCTCGTTGAGCTCAATCAGCGCGTGCATCATGCCGTCAATTACGTGGTGCGCATGGAGCCCGGTGTTCAGACGCCGGAAGAAACGCTTGGCCTCGCCTCTGGCTCTTGCCGCGATTCCGCATGGCTGCTGGTGCAAGCGATGCGCAATCTTGGTTTTGCCGCGCGCTTTGTGTCTGGCTATCTCATTCAGATCAAACCAGATATCGCCTCGTTGGACGGCCCATCGGGTGCTGATCACGACTTCACCGATCTTCACGCGTGGGCTGAAGTCTACATCCCCGGCGCTGGCTGGATTGGTTTGGATGCCACCTCCGGTCTGCTCTGTGGAGAAGGCCATCTGCCAGTGGCTGCAACGCCCCATTATGGCTCGGCAGCGCCCATCAGCGGTGTGGTTGAACCAGCGCAGGTTGAATTCTCGTTCGACATGCATGTTGATCGCATTGAAGAAAGACCCCGCGTCACTCTGCCATTCTCGGACGAGGCATGGAACGCGCTCGACCAATTGGGCGAAAAAGTTGATGCCGATTTGACGGCGCAGGACGTGCGCTTGACCATGGGCGGCGAGCCAACCTTCATCTCCATCGACGATTATCAAGGCGAAGAGTGGAACACCGCAGCCGTTGGTCCCACCAAGCGCATCAAGGCCGATGAACTCATCCGCAAGTTGCGCACGCGTTTTGCGCCCGGCGGCTTCCTGCACTACGGGCAGGGCAAATGGTATCCCGGAGAATCTCTACCGCGTTGGACCTTCTCACTTTATTGGCGCAAAGACGGCAAACCCATTTGGCGCAATTCCGATCTCATTGCGGTTGAGGGCAAAGACGCCGCAGCCACACCAGAAGCGGCCCAACAAGTGGCTGAAGGCATTGCAGAACGTCTGGGCATTACGCCCGATCACGTCATGCCCGCCTATGAAGATCCCGCTGTCTGGATGCTGAAGGAAGCGGAACTTCCCGGCAATGTCACACCAAGCGAAACCAAGTTGGAAGATCCAGAAGCGCGCTCGCGCTTTGTGCGCGTGTTCGAGCGCGGACTAGGCACACCTGTTGGCTTTGTTTTGCCTGTGCAGCGCTGGA
>CAIUDK010000031.1 GCA_903897875.1 uncultured Hyphomicrobiales bacterium | reverse complement strand
CTACACCGCAGGCACGTCTGCCAAGGCCGCAGACCTGTTGAGCGCACGCTTCCCCGTCCACACAACAGGACGCGGCGGCCAATACACCTACCACGGCCCCGGCCAGCGCATCGGCTATGTCTTGCTCGACCTCAAACGCCGCACACCAGACGTGCGCGCTTTTGTCTGCGCGCTAGAAGCCTGGATCATCGCAACACTCTCCAGCTTCAACGTGCGCGCAGAGCGCCGCGAAGATCGCGTCGGCGTCTGGGTCACGCGCCCAGAAAAAGCCGCGGGCCTCGATGGCACACAAGCAGAAGATAAAATCGCAGCGCTCGGTATCCGCGTACGCCATTGGGTGACCTTCCACGGCATCTCACTCAACGTGGACCCAGATCTAAGCCACTTCCAAGGCATCGTGCCCTGCGGCATCGGCGCCGCGCACTACGGCGTGACAAGCCTCGTCGATCTTGGCCTGCCAATCACGATGGCGGAAGTGGATAGTGTTTTGAGGCGCGAGTTTGAGGTTATTTTTGGGGCGACTGAGTAGAAGTTAGGCTACGGCGCGCGTCTGTGAGCGCTGTGCGCGCGTTTTGTGGCGCACCACAACATCAACCGTATAATCAAGCCTGTCCAGACAACGCACCAAACGGTCGAGCGTAAACTTACCCGTGCGGCCATTGAGAAGTGCTGACACATCAGGCTGTTTGAGATTCATAAGTTCAGCAGCTTTAACTTGGGTAAGCCGACGACGCTTGAGGATGGCGCGCAACTCGCGCACCAATTTCGCCTTGAGGAGTTCTTCTTCAGGATTAGCAAAGCCCAAATCAGCAAACACATTGCCGCTGCTGTGCGTGATGGATATGTCGTCCGTCATGGCTTTGACTTCCTAACAATACTGCCTTGGCAATATGTCTCCCCCGCCGTCAAACCGCAACCCAACCCACCAAACCTCAAGTCCGATCAAACGGTGTCGCAAAGCGTGGGCGCACGCCCGGCATGCTGGGCTTCAACGCTGGGCGCTTGGCCAGAACGGCTGCGCTCGCCTCAGCCGCAACGCCTCCCAATGCCCCGCCCACCAAAACTGGCGCGCCGCCTCTGGGCAATTGGCTCTCTAACTCTTTCACATAACCAGCAGGCAGATCCTGCGCGCGGGCTGCGGCAATGATTTGCTCCATCAGCCCATTGGGGGCGCGACCCGCTTCACCCATGCCGAAGTAAATCAGCGCACACGCACCGCCGCCGCCTGTTTTCAGCACGGGCTGCAGGGCTTTGGTGCAGAGGCCACGCGTGAGGCCCAGATCGGAATCGATGGTGCGGAGTTGGCCAAAGCCTATGTCCCACAGCACGCCATGCACCGCCTGCCTTGGATCACGCACGACCGAGGGCTGGCCCTCAGGCGTAATGACAAAGCGATGGCGCATGAGGCGCGCAGTGCCAATCAGCTTGGCGCCGGGGCAACGCTCTGCCATGGCAGAGACGTCCATATGTGTGGTGTAGGCAAAATACAGAGGCATGATGCCTCGTGCTTACACGAATTCCATGATGACTGCATCAACCGCCAGAGAATCGCCTGCCGTCGCGTTGATCTTCTTGATCGTCACGTCACGCTCAGCCAGCAGTACGTTTTCCATCTTCATGGCTTCCACCATGCAGAGCGCCTCGCCAGCCTTGACCTCTTGGCCTTCCACCACCAGCACAAACTTCACCAAGCCCGGCATAGGGCATAGCAAGAAGCGCGATGTATCAGCGGCCACCTTCTCCGGCATCAAGGCAAACAAATCCGCCTCGCGCCGCGTGAAGACGCGCGCATCGACAGTGACGCCCGCATGTGACAATTGGAAGCCATTGAGAATGGCGCGTGCTTGCACAGCGACCTGATCGTCATCAATCGTGCCGCGCCAAACAATCTCGCCCGGCGCCCATTCAAACGACAGATGATGCACATGCGCGCTGTCATCCTGAATACGAATGACAAGCTCATCGCCGCTATCATCGACCAGAATATCATAGCGTGTCTTATTCAAAATCACGCTGCGCTCGCGCGCAAAGCGCACGGGGCGCTGCGTTTGCATCTGGCCAGAAATCTGACGCTTGCGCTCATTGTTCACATGGTCGATGGCAGCAGCAACACAGACCAGCACATGCGCTGTCTCGCCTTCAGCCACCAGCGGCGAAAATCCGTTTGGATATTCTTCCGCAATAAAGCCGGTTGATAAAGTCCCCGCCTTCCAACGCGGATTTTGCATCAGCGAGGAGAGAAACGGAATGTTGTGGCGAATGCCATCAATCACAAACTCATCCAGCGCGCGCGCTTGCGCTTCAATCGCAGTGGCGCGATCCCCGGCATGGGTGACGAGTTTGGCAATCATCGGATCGTAGAAGATCGAAATCTCGCCGCCTTCAAAAACGCCCGTATCATTGCGCACGGTGATGCCATCTGCATGGCCTTCAGCTGGCGGACGATAGGTCACCAAACGGCCCGTGGACGGCAAGAAGCTGCGCGTTGGATCTTCCGCATAAATGCGGCTCTCCACAGCCCAACCCTTTAGCTTCACATCCGATTGCTTGATCTTGAGCGGCTCACCAGCGGCCACGCGGATCATCTGCTCAACAAGATCCACACCCGTGATCAATTCTGTCACCGGATGCTCGACCTGCAAGCGCGTGTTCATTTCTAGAAAATAAAAGCTCTTGTCTTGACCAGCCACAAACTCAACCGTGCCTGCGCTGTCATAGTTCACAGCCTTGGCCAGAGCCACAGCCTGCTCGCCCATTTTGCGGCGCGTTTCTTCATCGAGCAATGGTGATGGCGCTTCTTCGATCACCTTCTGATTGCGGCGCTGAATGGAACATTCGCGCTCGCCCAGATAGATCACATTTCCGTGCTTATCGCCCAGAATCTGAATTTCAATATGGCGCGGATTGACGATGAACTTTTCTACAAACACGCGATCATCACCGAACGACGAAATCGCCTCGGACTTGGCGCGCGCAAAACCTTCTGCCACTTCATCACGAGAATGCGCAATGCGCATGCCCTTACCGCCGCCGCCAGCCGAAGCCTTCAGCATCACGGGATAACCAATCTCATCAGAAATGCGCACCGCATGTGCGGCGTCTTCGATCACGCCCAAAAAGCCCGGCACAGTCGTGACCTTCGCAGCATTGGCAAATTTCTTCGACTCGATCTTGTCACCCATAGCCGCAATCGCGACGGTGTTGGGACCGATGAACACAATGCCATTGTCAGCCAGCGCCTTGGCAAATGCCTCGCGCTCGGACAAGAAGCCGTAGCCGGGATGCACAGCCTGCGCGCCCGTCTTTTTACAGGCTTCAATGATCTTCTCGATCACAAGATAGGATTCGCCAGCAGCGGGCGGCCCGATGTGAACGGCCTCGTCGGCCATTTCCACATGCAGCGCGTCCTTATCGGCATCGGAATAGACGGCAACCGTCTTAATTCCCATTTTGCGCGCGGTCTTGATGACGCGGCAGGCGATTTCACCGCGATTGGCGATCAGAATTTTGGTGAACATTGGCACCCCGGTAGAACCAAACCATCTCCGACGAATGGAGACTATCCTCTTTACGCCTTTTATGAGGTTGGCTGAACCGCGTCCATACGCCTAAGGGAGTGTTTCAGGCCGCAAAATCAACGGGGCGGGCGGCTAAAACCTTGGCATCAACAAAGGGGCTTGCCAAGGTCTTGGCATGACGGCCCTTAATGACCGCAGGCAGCCAGAGCGGCACCCGATCCGCCTCGGCCACAACATGGCTCAGCAGGGCCAGGGCGCCCTTCGTCCCTGCCCGGTCCACCTGTGCGACAAGCCACTCGGCCTGCACGCCATTGACCACGCCAGCCGGGCACAAATCCCATATGACATAGGACGTGATGACATCACGGAAGAAAACCGACCATTCGGGGCATTTGGTGGCTGTATTTCCCTCGACCACAAACATCAATTCTGCGGCTGTTTGTGAGATCGCGCCATCCATCTGCGCGGCAGAGGCCAGAAAAACCACATCCTGCCCGGAAATATCTGACGCATGCACAAGCTGCTTCAAGGAGGCAGCCAGAGACTCAAACAGATCAGCCGTAGCCGTCTGGTGGTTCACATCGTGTGACAAGATCGAGGCGTACATAACTTCATTTCCCTAAGCGTCAATATTTGACGCTCTCAAAATAGGGAGGTGAAGCTGAACGGCAGATGAAGGCCGCGCTTGCGTCGGCG
>CAIUDK010000030.1 GCA_903897875.1 uncultured Hyphomicrobiales bacterium | reverse complement strand
GCAATTTGGTTTGTGGTTGCGCGGGATAACCCCAAATCGAAGACGTCGAAATAACCAAGTAGCAACCAAGCCAGTGACAATAGCCCAAATTTTACATCACCAATGACGCGTAAAAATATTGGCACAACAAGCAGAGATACAAGCGTTGGCCCCACTGACCCAATCAGATTGTAGGCGACATAGTGCCGAATACGCCCGCCCATTAGGCTCTCCCAATTGGCAATTGCGGGCGTTCCAATCGGTCTAAAAATTCATGATAAACCAAGTCATAATCTTCGACGACACGACCAATGACGAGATAGTCAGCGCCATTCATTGACCGCCGCGACCACAAACGTCGCTTGGCTTCATCACTCATCCAATCATCAAGCGCCTTAGATAAGCAATTCACATCATGAGGCGGAACAAGCTTGCCGGCATTGCCATGGCTGACGAGCTCAGGAGAGCCGCCAACAGCCGTTGCAATGATGGGGCAGCCAAAATAGCGCGCCTCAGCAAGAGCAAGGCTGCAGGGGTCCGCAAGTGATGTAAGCGTAAAAATATCAGCCTGCCGGAGCACATTCCCAATATCGTGTAGCGAGCCAGCAAAATTGACCTGATCCGCTATTTTTAGCTTTGTGGCCATTTCATTGAGCAAAACTCGGTCGGGGCCATCACCTACCAGTGTGAGAGTCCAATTGGGATAGCGAGGGGCAACTTTCGCAAAGGCGTTTAGAAGATCATCAAGACCTTTTCGCTTATGCATGCCGCTGATCGTAACAATATGTGGACGCTTGAAGCTGATAGATTCAAGTGTCGCGTTTGCGCGGGGACTCTCATTAGGCCCATTCACGACAACACGCAGGCGACGTTTATCAAAGCCCCGCTTGGCCAATTCGCGTCGCTCTGCCTCACTGACCGCAACAACGACGTCAGCAAATTTCATCAATTTTGAATGTTTATCGAAGGAATTGTGAACAGTTGCGACTAAGCATGTGCGAATGATGCGTGTTGCAAAATAAGCAAAAACCATACCTGCCATCATATGTGCGTGAACGATGTCGGGGCGTTCTTTACGCATAAATTGAATCAGTTGAACAAGGCCCAGCAGAATCCGCATTGGGTTCCTAGCACGCTGATCTAACGATATGAGGCGCACACCGTTAGCCTTGAGCAGCCCCTCATAATCGCCGCCTGAACTGATATAGGACACGTCGTGGCCGTTTCGGGCTTGAACGCAGGCTAGATCAATTGCAACGTGAGCGTTGCCGTGTCCGTGATCGCAATGATTCAAAATATGAACAATTTTCATCTGCCACACATCACCATTGAAACGTCGCCGCATGAGACGTTTCGTGAGTGCTCAAGTCAATTCACAACTGCCGCAATCCATTCTTCCGTTGGTTAGATCGCTATTTAGTCAGACGCGAAGTCTTTTTATGAAACGATTTTGACTGTTGGTTTTGCTGATAGGGACCTGCGAGAATTCCGGCATAAATGTAGAATGGTAATCCAAGATCAATAAAACTTCCCGAGATGGAACCAGCTGTCACCAAAGCCAAACACGCCGATCGGGCGGCACTTTTGATGCTCGATACATGGGGATCATCTGCATAGCCATAACGCCCAAAGAGTAAAATCAAGAGGAAAGCTGCGCAGAAAAATGAACCAACAATTCCGATGTTAGACACCACAGCAATCAGGAAGCTAGATGTACGTATGCTTCCCAAGCCAACACCAACGCCTGATGTCGCAAAAAACGCTTCGATTGCTTGCTTGTTCCAATCACCGCGCTCAACACCTGATTGAGATCCAAGCTTGTTAAACAGCGTGGTTTCTATCAAGTCTTGGAAAATGGTTCCAATTGATGGAAAAAGAAGAACGGTCAAAATAAGCGTCAGCGTCACCAATGGAAACAACACAAGCACAAAGACACCGCGCTGGCTGGCTTGATTGCGTAGGACCAGATAAGTCAGATTGACCAATTGCATCAACACCAGCAACGCAAGAGCGACGTAGGCGGTTGTAGATGTAGAGAGCAAGAGCAACAAGAACGAGACAGCTGCAGCGAAACCAGACAGCATGGAGTGATGTTCATCAAGCCATAATCGAAAGGTAAAAGCATAAAGACCTATCGTGACATAGGCAAAGGCAGATGCTTCTGAGAATGAACCTACAATACGTTTGAAACCACCAATATCTGCGTCGTTTAACATACGATAGCTGGCATTTCGCACAAACAGCATGAGATCAGCTGTGCCTGTGGCCCATGTTGCAATGTCTAGTGCTGCGAATGCGATGTTCACAAGAGCGCAGATACAGAATGAACGCGCCAGATATTGATACGTCGTTCTGTTCTGCGCTAAATTTGCGAAGATAAGAAAGCACAATAGATCCCCAACAAGATAGAAGGATTGGGTAATATTTCCAGACACTGGCATTAACGGGCTTACGCCATAACCAAAGCCGGCGTAATCGCGTGCGACGGAATAGACGTCGACCTTCCCCTCGAAAAAGCGCGGGAAAAAATAGGCTGAGAGAAGTGCGGTGACGCAGGTCAGAAGAAACCAAAAGCCGGGCTCTGAAAAAGCGCACCGATGTGCAATTGCTACCCATCCATACTTTTCACGAAACATTCGGATACACAGCGCGCCAAGCAACACATGCGCGGGTGGAATACTTGCACCACCAAGCGCGGTCACGATCAACGCAGCAGATGCCCCCAAGAGCGTTGAGATAATGAGGGCTCGTGCACCAAAAGCCACTGGCAGATAGATAATGAGACCTGCAATCAGAAAGGCGATAAGACCAATGCCTTCAATTGCCATGGCTCACTCGTTCATATTCAACATGAGATTGATATAAACTTCAGCGCTGCGTTTCCAAGAAAACAATTTCGCACGCGCCCTGCCGCCGTCGATGAGTGTTCGTCGCAAATTATGATTGTGCAAAAGCGATTCAATCTCTTCAACCCATTGCGATGACTCATAAGGGCTGACGTAGATCACAGAATCTCCACCAACTTCTGGAAGCGATGATCGATTAGATGCCACAACGGGACAGCCGTGAACCAATGCTTCGAGAATTGGTAAACCAAATCCTTCATTCAAAGATGGAAATGCGAGACATATTGCAAAAGAGAACAG
>CAIUDK010000029.1 GCA_903897875.1 uncultured Hyphomicrobiales bacterium | reverse complement strand
CATTTGAAGACGCGTGAAGAGGGCTTGGCTTACGCCCATCAGATCAGTCTTGAAGGCATTGCGCATCAGATCAAATGCCCATTGCTGATTGTGTTTGGTGCGGGCGATAAAATCATTCCCGCCAGCGAAGGCGATCGTTTGGCAAAGGCTGTGAGTGGGCCTGTTGAATTGGTTGTCTATGAAGAAGGCAATCATGTCTGCTTCAATATTCCTTATAAATTTCGCCCGTTAACGGCGGACTGGCTTTTAGAGCATCTGTAATCGATTTGTGAATGAATGGAGTAGCCATGTTGGCGCGTGACTTATCGACGATACCGCTGAAGCTTGATGATTTTCTCAAGCGGGACCGCGTTGCGCTTGTGATGTGGGATATGCAAAAGGGCCTTGCGGGCCGCTCGCCAAGCATCGACATTATTCGCAAGCGCGCACAAGAATTATTGGCCGCAGCGGAACACGCGAAAATTCCGGTGATCTGGAGCCGACATATTCTGCCGCCTTTGCATCTCACAGCCGGACCGTTTTTGTTGTTCTTGATGAAGAAGCAAAAGGTCGATCATCCAAGCCAACTCAAAGAAAGCATGTTGGATGGGATGGAAGACACGGAGTTTGTCGATGGCCTATCGCCAAGCCCGCATCATATCGTTTTGCAAAAGAGTCAGCCCTCACTGTTTGTCGATACGCCGTTGGATTTGCGCTTGAAGACCATGGGCGTCGACACTTTGGTGATTGCAGGTGTGGCAACCGATATTGGTGTTGAGTTCACCTGCCGCCATGCAGCGGCTTTGGGCTATTACACTGTGGTGGCGGAAGATGCGTCGGGTTCCTATTCGGCATTGGCGCATGAACGTAGTTTGGATTTCTTGAGAAGCTGGACGACCCCAGTTGTGAAAGCAGAAACAATCTGTGCACACTGGAACGCTAAATAAAAAATAATCAGGGAGGAAATCATGCGTAAAAATCTGAACGGGATTTTAGAGACGGCGCTTGTGGCTGTTTGTATGGGCGTCCTATGCGCACCAATCGCGTCGGCACAATCGGCCAAGACTCCTGCTAAAGAGGCAGCAGCTTGGCCCGCCGATATTGATACCAAATCCGGCTTTCGTTTGCCCTTGCCCAATCGCGAAGATTTGAACGAGGCTGGCAAGAAAACCTATGATCGCGGCACACAGCCCGGTGCAAGCGTTGCCGGTCTGCAAGGCCCTGCGGGCGTGCAACTCTATGGCCCATGCACCACAGAGCATCTGAGCGCCGTGTTGAGCTATCTGAGAAAAGAAGCAGGCTATTCAGATCGCATCCGCGAAATTGCGCTGCTCACAACGTCGCGCTCGTTAGACAATCAGTTTGAGTGGACAGCGCATGAGGGCGAGGCGCTCAAGGCTGGCGTTCCACAAAAGACGATTGACGCAATCAAATACAAAAAAAGCCTGAAGGGGATCGACGAGAACGACGCGCTCGTCATTCAGTTGGGACGCGAAATTTGGGTGAAGCACAAAGTGTCATCGGAAACATTTGCGAAGGCCAAAGCCGTCTATGGGCCGCACAAATTGTATGATCTGGTTTTGCTGATGGGCAATCACGCTGAGACCGCTGCCGTGCTCTCCACCTTCGATATGCAATTGCATAAGGGCGACAAGCCGCTGCTTCCCATCAAGTAGAGCTAATTGATCCACGATGAAGAAATGGGCTCGGCTGCGTTCAAACACGCGGCTGGGCCTTTTGTGTGAAAGGCGTCGGAGGAAGCGCTGTGGTTGTGAGCAAAGCTGGAATGTACGTAACCCGGTTACGTTTACGATGGTACGTCTGGTTATGTTCACGAGTCGATCTGTTGCCGAGGCGTCATGAAAAATACCATCGCTGTTAGTGCGCTTTTGGCGTCCGTATCTTTGCCAAGCTTCGCCGCCGATCTTCCTGCCCGCGTTTCTTCGCCCGCTTCCCTTCCTGTATTTGCCTCTGCTCCCACTTGGACCGGCTTCTACATCGGCCTTCAAGGCGGCCACATTTGGGGCGACGGCATGACTGAAGATCGTAACTACAACGACGAGTTCGATCGCGGGTCTAGTCCGTCGACGAATGGCGTTTTTGGTGGCGCTCATCTTGGCTACAATTTGCAATTCGCCAATCGCGTGGTTGTGGGTGTCGAGGCCGATATCGGCCGCGGCCCGGTTCGTTCAAGCTTGAGCCCTACACGCACAGAACTTGGCGGCGCACTCACGGATGATTTGAACCATCATCGCGTCAGCCTTGAGTGGTTTGGCTCGGCGCGTGCGCGTGTTGGCTATGCTTTGGGCAATGTGCTCGCCTATGCTACGGGCGGCGTAGCCGTCGGCGAAACCAGATATGGGTTTGAACATTTCAACGCCACGGGACGCATCAAAAGCGCGTCAGTCGGCTGGACGTCCGGCGTTGGTCTCGAATACATGATCGCGCCAAACTGGACCACACGCGCCGAATATCGCTACACGGACTACGGCAGCGCTTCGGGACACGTTTTTGATAATTATCCAGACTTTAGCCACAAGGGTGAGTTGAAGACCAACGACGTGCGCATCGGTGTCAGTTATAAATTTGGTGGTTAGTTAGCCCGCGGGTAGTCACACGCGTGAGCTGTCCGTGTGAGCTGAGGTGAGGCGACTTTTAGCTGAGCATATTCCTACAGTGGATTTTAGGCGGTTTCGACACAGGCATTTCTGCTCATTAATTCATATGCATGGAATGCATGAGCCCTAGGCCGATGAGAAATAGATTTTAAGAAAATCAAGCGAGTTAAAAATATCTGTCGGAGGAGGGGTCCGTCGAAAAACTGGCCCCGTTGGTTTTTCTTGCGTCAGCAAAGCGAAAAAAGCAATTTTATCCCAGAAAACTAAACATTTGGTGGCCTTAAATAGACAAGGCTGACTATGGCAGGAGTTCTAGTCCGCCATAGCCAAGGATTATTACTTTACGTTGATATTAAGCATCGTACCTGCATTGCCGCTCGTGGCAAGCGAGAGTGCCTGAACATTGCCTGTCTCTGCTGGAGCCGCTGGAGCTGGAGCGACTGGAGGACGCACGTTCACTGCCTGGGAAACCATAGGAGCTGCGGCGCGGCTTGAAGAAATTGACATTCCCATTTGGGAGCCTTCCGTTGGATCTTCAGGAGCCTGAGTGCCCAAGAAGTCTTGCCTGACGGGACCATCGGCCAAGGCGGCCACTGTGTCCTTATCTTTGAAGACGGACGGTGATGGGAATTGTTTAGCTCGATCCGCCCTAAAGCCCCGATTAATCTATTCTAATGCTGCCTATATTTTAGGCCACAATTTCTAAAGCTGTGTTGGCAACATAGTTTTCGGCCAGTTTAGCCGCGTCATCCGCATTTGGCGCTGTTGCAATGACGTAGCCAATTCGGTCTCCATTGCTCATGGGCGGACAAACGGCGTCCCCCTTGGCCTTGAAAAAGATAACTCGGCGAATGGCGGGGTCGGGAACTGAGGGCGAATGAATGGCCTGAAGAATCCCTGATCGGTCGGCGACAATCCACCGGATGACACTCACCCAATGCTCGTCGAATGGCGCGAAGCCCAGTATAGGCACGCCAAGGTGGAGATCGATAAGATCTAGATAGAGTGACCGTTCGAGCGCATATGCCATCTGGAACGGTATCTGCGCACTCACAAGGCGCGCATTGACCTCCACGAGATATGGCACACCATCGGACACAATCATCTCAATATGGACGGCACCGAAATTGAGCCCAAGGGCATCCAATATGGAAAAGGCATAGGAGCGGATCAGTTCGGTATCGAATGTGTGGGATGGGAAGTGCCCACCGCGGATGGCAAAGGAGGGAAGCGGGAACATCAGCTTTTCGTTGATGCCTATAAGAACTCGATCTTCTCCATCCGAGAAGACGTCGCAGCCGATCAAAGTTCCTTCAATATATTGTTCAACTGAAAACCTATTGTTGGCATGAACTCCAAGTCCATAATCGGTTGGACCGGCATAATTATTTTCGAATTCTGAACAGAAGATATCAAACTCAATTTCCGACCGAATAATCGAAATATTTTGCGATGCATAACCATCGACGGGCTTTACAACCACAGGAAAGTCAATCTTCGACACTACTTCTCGTATTTCGCTCACCGTTTGTGCAAGGCCAAATGCGGGTTGTTTGATCCCGGCTTCGTTTAGCTTTTGGCGAACATTAAACTTGTCGCGCATCAACAGCGCAGTTTCCGGCGAAAAATAGCGCAAACCGAGGCGTTCAGCGATCTGACTGGCCTCAACTTGTCGAATATCAATGATGCAAATCACCGCATCGAATGGCTTTTGGGCATGACGCGGGAGTACGGCTTGTTCAAGGTGATCGAAGGTGAAAGGTGCGACCTCAACCACCTCGTGCGCCAAGGATAGGTGGCTGGCTGTGATTTCTCCTTGCGCTTGATAATGGGCTAAATCACTCGTGAAGAAGGTCACCTCGTGTCCATCCCTCAGCGCATCTTCAAGAACAGTAAAGTCATTACCCCCTGGGACATCGATCAAAAGAATATGGGCCATCTGGAGTATGAAATCCTGAATTGTTCTGGTGATGACCAGCCTGAATAGGGCGATCAAAGGGTCATGTTTCTTTGCAAAAAGGGAGCGAGCGTTGTTGTTTGAGCTCAGAGCTCAACAAACCGGCAAACAACCTCAACGTCGTTATATTCGAGAAGCGAAACGGGCTACGTTGCCCCACACGTTTTATCTGCCTTAAAAGCAGGCTCTTCACCTATCTGGCAAAGAGCCTGCAATTCGAGCTTGGTGAGTCTTAGATCGTTGTTGAGGCGTCGGACGAAGTTGCCGCAGGATCGACTGCAGGCGTTATTGCAGCTGCCGTCGTTGTGTTTGCGGATGTGGAAGCTGAAGCCCCACTCAGAAACTTTGTCCAAGCCGACTTAATTGTGGACGCATCGCCGCCAGCAACCGCCGTTTCAAGCGACTGAAAATCAGGATTGTTGATGAGGCTATTGGCTGAGCTGATAGCTGAGGACAACATGGAGCTGTTCGTTCCGGGGCTCAAGCTGGCAGCTCCGGAGATTGACGTGGCGTTGGAGCCAAGATCAGACAGTTGCTGAAGATCTTGAATGATTTTCTGCATGGCGGTTTGTGCTGTTGATGTATCGCCGCTCTGGATCGCAGCACTTAAGTCTGTGACTGGACCAGAAGCGCCTTCCTGTGCATGACGATGATGGCCGCGATGGCCTTGATATGGAGATGCCTGCCCGATTGATGATGTTGCGCCTGTCGCTGCTGTTGCAGCTGTTGCTGCCACAGGATCTGACGTGCTTACCGATGGGGTTGCACCTGCTGTTGCTGTACCATTGGAATCACCATCCGAGCCGCGGCGGCTAAAACGAGAGGCCAGAATCTGTTGGGCACCTGTGATGTCACCAGAACTCAAGGCCGATCCAATTTTGGACATAAATCCATCTGGATTGCTTGATGCACCCTGTGGCATTTGAGCCGTAATTTTTGAAAGTGCTGCATTGGCAGCAGCAAGATCGCCACCAGTGATAGCCTGTGCAAGCGCATCAAAGCTTTGTTTTCGTTGCTGCCACTGAGTGTTTTGCATCGACTGTGCACTTGATGCAGAGCCCCCGCCTTGAATTCTCATACCCATAATAGTTCCCTTCGAGGATCGAAGATGAAAGGACAGCGTCAGGGGAGATCGGTCAGCTGGCTGAGGACCCCGGGCGTTGGGGCGGTCCCTCTTGAACCACCGCGCCCGCTGATTAGCAATTATCGTTCCATTCAAATTCTCCATATAAAACAATAATTTATATGGCAATTGGGCTGATGCTATCAGGGCCGTAGTTGGTTAGGTTCGACTTGGCGACTTGGCTCGGAACTTGCTGAAATCAGGAAAACACACTGTGTCCAGCGCTCTGATTGAGTGCGCAATATAAGGTCTATGATGACACGACTTTTGCTTCTCTCTGGCAGTCAAAGACGCTTGTCTTACAATAGCCGCTTGATTGGTTATCTGGGTGAAGCTCTGCAAGATAAATGTCAAATTGATCTCATCGACCCCAGCGAGATCGACTTGCCTTTGTTCAACCAAGATCTTGAAACCAATCCGCTCTTGCAAAAGAAAGTTGCAGCTATTCATCAGCGTTTCCTGCTCAGCGATGGAATGATTATCGCCTGTCCTGAATACAATGGACAGATGACCCCCTATCTCAAAAACCTCGTCGATTGGGTTTCACGTCTCGCCTATATTCTTCCCGACTTCGACAACCCGTTTATCGATCGCCCCACATTGCTGTGTAGCGCTTCAACCGGATGGACAGGCGGCGCAGTCGGAATACCCCATGCTCGCGCTTTGTTTGGTTATGTCGGTTGTTGCGTTCTTGGTGGCGCGATCACCGTCTCGCATGTTGATCAACTCTGGACCGATTTTGGCTTTGTGTTCGATCCATCTTTTGAGAGCCATATTCAAGACACCTGTCAGCGCCTTCTAAAATTGGTGCAGGCACGCAAAGTTGAAAATTAAGTTTGGCACATTTACGGATTATCGAACTTGCTGGCGGTAATGATACCGACGTTCTACAAGCGGCAGCGCTGCGAGTGGGCTATGTCATGGTGCGCTCTGAACGGCTTGAAGAAGCCGAGGAATGGGCACAGCGATATATCAGCGAGTGCGTGTGTCTCTATCAATAATTTTGCATCAAAAGCGGCGCGAAGGTAAAGCACTTAGGGGCTTGAGACCCAAGTTGCTTTGATGTTCATTCCTACTTTGTGGTTCACAAACCGAAGATCATAAGACTTATGAAAATCAAGGTCTGATTTTATGACTTTGGCGGCGACCATTTTATCAAAAAAGCTTTGCATTCTTTCATCGGTCATAGCTCCGATGCCAAGGCTTTTAGCATCACCTGAATCAACGATTCCATATTCTTTCATCTTCGCGATGGAATAGGCGATTTGATCATCGGTAATGTCAGGGTTATTTTTTTTTATGACAGCATTTGCAGCGCGATTATCGCCATAGAGATAATGATACCAGCCGATGATTGAGGCGTTGATAAAACGCTGCACCAAATCAGGGGACTGCTCGATCATGTCGCGACGCGTCTCTATGATCGTAGAATAGCTATCAAACCCATGGTCTGCGAGCAAAAAGACATTTGGCTTAAAGCCAGCTTTCAGCTCAATTTGATAGGGTTCTGATGTCAGGTAGCCTTGCTGGATCGCATTTTGATCCGCGATAAAGGGTGCTGAATTGAATGTGTAGGGCTTAACATTTTCATCTTTGAAGCCATGAACGAGTTTAAGCCATTGATAATCCGTTGCGAGATTTTCTTTACCAATAAAGGCGGTCGCGTGAGGCAAGTCTTCAAACCGATCTAATCCAACACCTGGATGTGACATAAAAATAATTGGTGCCTTTTGAAAAATTGCTGCGACACCGAGCGTGGGGATGTTCTGCTCAGCAGATGTTAGGAGTGAGATGAGATTGGCGTCCATGTAAAAATCAATTTTACCCGAAACCAACAAAAGCCGATTATTAATTTGAGGGCCGCCGGGCAAAATTTTGACGTCGAGCCCATAGTCCAAAAAAGTGCCATCAGCGACGGCTTGGTAAAATCCACCTTGTTCGGCCTGAGCTAGCCAATTTGTCCCAAATGTGACGGAGTCAGCAGCCTGCGCTGGTATTATGAGCGATGTGAGGGCGATAAGGCTGAGTAAGGCAATTGATTTCATAGGTCCCCATGCAGCAAAGTGATTGTGTCTGCTGTTGAAGAAGCAGCAAATGTTGCGCCAAGTGCCTTGATCATAAATGCCCCCTGAAGGATGCCTATTGTGGGGGTATTGTTTAATTATCGGGGCCAAGACAGTCTTAGACGATTGTTTGCACGGTCCCCAACACGACTTAAATTGACCCATGCCAACTTAATCGAACCCCGGCACCTCTGGTTTGACACTTTAGAATTGAGTCAAATTGTGGGAGTTCAGTGCTGTAATTAGCCGCGGATACGGCTCGACATGACGACAATCACAGCAAATCTCTCAACGGGCCGCGAACTTCGTGCTGCACGTGTATTGGCGGGCCTCACGCAGCGCACTCTTGTTGCTGCCTTAGGTGTTGATGAACGTCAGGTTGGGTTCTGGTACCGATAGCATGGCCGGATAATTGACGATGTGGACATTGGGGCATGGTGCGTGCGCGCGCGACCAGAAACAGCAATTACGTTATGTGGGAACAGAAAACAGGATTACTTTAAGCGTCTGAAATTATTTATTGATTTCAAATATTTGGCGGAGGAGGTGAGATTCGAACTCACGGTAGGCTTGCACCTACGGCGGTTTTCAAGACCGCTGCCTTAAACCACTCGGCCACCCCTCCGGATGTTTGTCTTCCGATCTATCCTTGAAGCGCTCGCCGTGGATTGCGATGGCCCCCGCGTGACGCAAATCAACTTTACATCAGCGCGCTCTAAATGCCTCGAAAGTTGCGGTTTGTCACCTAGCGTCTTGCAACAATCTCATAACTTTCTTGTAAAAACCCGCAAATGCCTACCTCAGCGCCTGTTTTGGGGGCGTTTGGGCGTCCATTGTTCGTTAAAATCGGCCAAAGCATCTAGGGCCGCCAGTCGTTCTGGGGTGGTTTGCTCTGGGGTTTGGTGCGGGCCAGCTGCGTCTAGCGCCTCACTCAAGGCCGTACTGGCTGCCATGAGGTCGGCTGCGGCGCGGTCCATGTCGGCTGTGCGCACCACGCAGGAGAGGGCCGCCTCAAGGCAATCGCGCACTTGGTCCTCGATAAAGGCTGCCCTGGCATAGTCGCAGGCCTGGATTGCGGCTTCTAAATCTGCGCAATCGCAGGATGTTTTGGCCTTGTTTGTGGTTTCGGCTTTTTTCATGGTTTTGGCCCCCAAAGCCTGCCTTTAGCTCTTCAACGGACGCATAGGGCTTTCGTTGCGTCTTGGGCTCATTTGGGCCGGGAATGGGTAAGGCGAGGGGGCTCGCCCCATTTTTGCCCCTTTTGGGCTTAAGTTAGGCAAGAACCTAAGCTATAAGACAGCTTAAGCTTTGAGTCTGTTGTGTTAGCCCCGGCAAAGTTTGGGGCAGTTAAAGATTTGGAAACTAGATTGGCGTCATAAACAGGTCACCTGCGGTTTTTCCGTGAAGTGTCTGGTTTGATTGGTCACTTTGAGGAAGAGCTGATGCCGTTACTTTGGCCTTCGAGTGTTGCGTACCGCCACATGATGTTTATGTCTGAATCGACCGCGGCACTTTTACTGCCGCTTGGAAAGCGTTTGCTAGTGTGCGGCTCTGTGGCTGCATTGGCAGGCTGCGCGCAGCCATTGAACAAAAACTTACGCTCTAAAGAATATTTCGCGTCTTCAATCTACGGCGCAGCGAGCCCGCGCGTTGTGGCTGATGGAGAGGCCGTGCCGCGTGGTGGCGGGCAATATCTGGTTGGTCGTCCTTATACAATTGCTGGCAAAACCTATGTGCCGCATGAGGTTGGCTCTTCCTTCACCCAAACCGGCATGGCGTCTTATTATGGCGCGGCCTTCCATGGTCGTCGCACGGCCAATGGCGAAGTCTATGACATGGCCTCCGTGTCAGCCGCCCATCCCACCATGCCTTTGCCCAGCTATGCGCGCGTGACCAATACGCGCAATGGCCATTCGATTATCGTGCGCGTGAACGATCGCGGTCCCTATCACTCCAATCGCGTGATGGATGTGTCGTCCCGCGTGGCTGAAGCTTTGGATTTCAAGCGTTTTGGCACTGCGCCGATCAAGTTGGAATGGGTTTCCAAGGCTGGTCTGGCTGGTTCGGATGATAATAAGTTGATGGCGTCTTTGCGCACCGACGGTCGCCCAGCCACGCTCGATGGTCGTCCTGATGGCGCGCCTGTGATGGTGGCTCGCAATACATCACCGTCAGCTCCAGCCCCATCACCTGTTTCACCTGCCGCACCATCCCCTGCCGCACCTGCGACTGTTGCACGTCAGATTTCGGTCATTGATCGCACACCGGTCCGCAGCGCTATGGATGATCGCGTCGCGCTCAATTTGGTGCCTGTGGCCATGCCACTCAATCCGCCACTTCCGCCTGTGCGGCCTTATGAGCTGGGTGGCATGTCACCTTTGGTCAACACCTACTCAGCCCGCGCGCCGCGGGGCTAACGTAACGTTTAGGCCACAACCTCTGTCTAAACGCTGAGATAGACTTTTTCTTTGCATTGATTTTCTCTCTGCTGCGTTGCAATCTCAGCGCGGGCGCAATCTCGTTGCTTATGCGCCGCAGTGGAAGGTTTCTTTTGTGTCTTTAATCGCTCTTTTATCGAAAGCGGGCCGTCGTCCGTCGGGCCTTCTTCTGCTCTGTGCGGGTGTGGCTCTTCTCTCCTTTGCCAGCTTAAGCACGGCTCAGGCGCAATCCTATCAGAGCATAGCGCCCTCCATCCTTCTGATGGACGCCGACACGCACACGATTTTGTTCGAAAAAGCCTCCGATAAATCCTCTGTTCCGGCCTCAACATCCAAGATGATGACGGCGGAGTTTGTCTTTAACGAAATTGCCCAAGGCCGATTGCGGCTCGATGATGAGTTTGCCGTCAGCGAATATGCGTGGCGCACAGGCGGCGCTCCTTCGCGTGGGTCCAGCATGTTCTTGTCGCTCAACAGTCATGCGCGCGTTGAAGATCTCATTCGCGGCTTGGTGATTGATTCTGGCAATGATGCCGCCATCGTTTTGGCTGAAGGCATTGCCGGCACGGAAGGCAATTTTGCAGCCCGCATGACAGAGCGGGCGCATGAATTGGGCTTCAAATCGCTCAGCTTCCAAAACGCTTGGGGCAAGGATGAGCCAGGCCAACGTGTCACCGCGCGCGACATGGCGCTGCTGGCTGGCCACATCATCAAAACCTATCCCGATCTCTATCGCTATTTTGGCGAGAAGGAATTTACGTGGAATAAAATCCGCCAGCCCAATCGCAATCCTTTGCTCAACATGGACATCGGCGCTGATGGTTTGAAGACCGGCTATATCGATGAGGCCAGCGGCTATGGTTTGGTTGGCTCGGCTGTGCGCAATGGGCAGCGGCTGATTGTCGCCATGTATGGTTTGCGCACCGCCAAGGACCGCGCAGACGAGGCCCGCAAAATTCTGCAATGGGGTTTTAACTCCTTCGAGTCGCGCACAGTCTTTCCTGCCGATGATGTTGTGGGTGGTGCCAAGCTCTATGGTGGCGCGCTCAGTGAGGTGCCCCTTGTGGCCGATGGCCCGGTTAAAGTGCTGTTGCCGCGCGGCTCGCAAGACCGACTTCAGGGCAAAATCGTCTATAAAGGCCCGCTCATCGCCCCGATTGAGGCTGGTCAGCAGGTGGCCCGCTTACAATTGATGCGTGGGCAAAACCAAGTGCTCGATATTCCGTTGTTCACCAAGGAAGCCGTCGGGCAGGGCACATTGCCGAGCCGGGCCTTTGACGCGAGCCTCGAACTCGGGCAGGGACTGTTCAGGAAATACATCTTAAAAACGAACCAGAACTGAAATCGTTTGACCAAGGATCACACTTCGCCAGTCCCACAACCCCGCGGGCGCTTCATCACCTTTGAAGGTGGTGAGGGCGCGGGCAAATCCACGCAGGTCACTCTGCTGTTGGACCGGCTGCGCAAACGCGGCATTGAGGCTATTGCCACCCGCGAGCCCGGCGGCTCGCCCCATGCTGAGGAATTGCGCAATATTCTGCTCTCCGGCCTCGTTGCACCGTTGGGCGCTGAAGCGGAAGCTCTAGTGTTTTCAGCAGCTCGCATTGATCACCTCGACCAAAAAATTAAGCCCGCGCTCAAGGCAGGTATGTTCGTTGTGTGCGACCGTTTTGCCGATTCCACACGCGCCTATCAGGGCACGTTGGGCAAAGTGGACCCTGCCTTTATTCATGCGTTGGAAGCCGTGGCCGTGGGTGATACGCGCCCCGATCTGACCATCATTCTCGATGTGCCAGCCGAGATTGGTTTGCAGCGCGCAAGCCTTCGTCGTGCCGATGCCAATGCTGATCGGTTTGAGGGCGAGAACCTCGCGTTTCATCAAGGGCTTCGCCAAGCGTTTTTGGACATCGCCAAACAAGAGCCCCAGCGCTGCATTGTGATTGATGCAACCTTGCCAGCCGAGAAAATCAGCGAATTGATTTGGGCTGACGTTGAGCGTCGCTTCGTGACTGTGGACAGTCAAATGAAAGCGCGATCATGAAGCGGCCTTCAGCAACCGAAATCATTCCAGAAAGCGATGCTTTGGAGGGCGCGCCCCATCCGCGCTTTGCACCCCGCCTCATCGGCCATCAGCGCGCCGAACTCGATTTGCTCAACGGCTATCGCACGGGGCGCTTGCCACAGGCTTGGATTATGGGCGGTCGGCTTGGGATTGGCAAAGCCACTTTGGCATGGCGTCTGGCCCGTTTCGTTCTAGCCTATCCTGACATTTCAGCCCCTGAGGTGCAGGGCGCGCAAGACCTCAGCGTACCTGCCGATCATCCTGTGTCCAAGCGCATCAACTCGCTATCGCATGGCGATCTGGCCGTCTTGCGCCGCGCCTATAACGACAAGACCAAGCGCCATTTCACCGAAATCCGTGTCGATGATGTGCGCAAGGCGCTCGAGAAATTTCATCATGCAGCGGGTGAGGGTGGCTGGCGCGTGGCGATTATTGATTGCGCCGACGAGCTCAACAAATCCTCCGCCAATGCTTTGC
Organism: uncultured Hyphomicrobiales bacterium; assembly: GCA_903897875.1. Taxonomy (GTDB): domain Bacteria; phylum Pseudomonadota; class Alphaproteobacteria; order Rhizobiales; family Beijerinckiaceae; genus Terripilifer. The sequence goes on along the minus strand of CAIUDK010000029.1, from coordinate 2,208 downwards.
TCAAGATGATCGAGGAGCCGCCACCGCGCTCGCTCTTCTTGATGATCTCGCATCAGCCAGCCCAAGTCCTGCCAACCATCCGCTCGCGCTCGCGCATGTTGATGCTGCCGGTGCTCAGCGCTGCCGAGGTTTTGGAGACGATCAAAGGTCTGGTTGACCCGCATGACCATGACCATGCCGCATTGGCAATGGCGGCTGAGCGCAGCGGCGGTTCGGTGCGTGAGGCCATGCGTCTGCTCGATGGCAAGGCTTTGGAAGTCACCAGCCGGATCGAATCCATTTTGAAGCGTCTGCCCAATGTCGATTGGAAATCGGTCTATCTGCTGTCTGATGTCGTCTGTGCACGTGACGCCAACGACGACTTTGGTTCCACAATTACCGCCATTTACGACTGGTTGGATGCCGAAATCCGCAGCCGGGCGGGTGAGGGTGCTGCGCGCCTTGCACCGCTTGCTGAGGTATGGGAGAAAGTCGCCGGATCAGTGCGCAATGCTGAGGCGTTAAATCTCGACAAACGCGCGCTTCTTCTTTCGATTTTCAGCGATCTGTCGGCAGCAAGCGCAGCCGCTCAGCGCTAATATGGCGCGCACCCGCGTCATCTGGAACATATCATGACTGCCCGTCCGAGTTTCTACGTCACAACTGCCATTCCTTACGCCAACGGCGCGCCCCATATTGGCCACGCCTATGAGCGCATTGCCACCGACGCCATTGCGCGCTTCAAGCGCCTTGATGGCTTTGATGTGCTGTTCGTCACGGGCATGGACGAGCATGGCCAAAAGATGCAGCAGACGGCGGCACGTGATGGCATCACCCCGCAGGCTTTGGCTGATCGCACCGCCGAGCAATTTGCGCGTATGGGCGATGTGCTCAACGCACGCGCCGATGACATTGTTCGCACCACGCAGCCCCGCCACGCCAAAGCCTCGCAGGCCATTTGGCAAAAGATGGTCGAGCGCGGCGACATCTATCTGTCGAAATATCCCGGCTGGTATTCTGTGCGTGACGAAGCCTTCTTTGACGAGAGCGAGCTTAAGTCTGGCCCCAACGGCACCAAGCTCGCCCCCACCGGCGCGCCGGTCGAATGGGTGGAGGAGGAGAGCTATTATTTCCGCCTGTCCGCCTATCAAGACAAACTGCTGGCCTATTACAAAGCCAACCCCGATTTCATCGTGCCCGAGACCTATAAGCGCGAGGTGATTGCCTTTGTTGAGCGCGGCCTCACCGATCTCTCCATCAGCCGCTCCACCTTCAACTGGGGCGTCCCAGTGCCGGGCGATGAGCGGCATGTGATGTATGTGTGGGTCGATGCGCTCACCAATTACCTGACCGCCACCGGCTATCCCGACATGACAACCGAGCGCGCCAAGTTCTGGCCCGCTGATGCGCATGTGATTGGCAAAGACATCACGCGCTTCCACGCCATCTTTTGGCCCGCCTTCTTGATGTCGGCCGAGCTGCCGATCCCCAAGCAGATCGTCGTGCATGGCTTCCTGTTTAATCGCGGGGAGAAAATGTCGAAGTCGGTCGGCAATGTGATCGACCCCTTCACTCTGGCCGAACATTACGGCGTGGACCCATTGCGCTATTTCTTCCTGCGCGAAGTGCCCTTCGGACAGGATGGCAATTACTCGCATGAGGCCATCGTCAACCGCATGAACGCCGATCTTGCCAACGACCTTGGCAATCTGGCGCAGCGCTCGCTCTCGATGATTGCCAAAAACTGCGGCGGCCAAGTGCCAGACTTCGGCGCCCTGACCGATGCTGACAAAGCGATCCTAGCCGATGCCTATGCGTTGCCCGACAAAGCCCGCGCCGCCATGAAAGACTATGCGCTCCACCATGCGCTGGCCGAGATTTGGCGCGTTGTCGCCGATGCCAACCGCTACTTTGCCTCCGAAGAGCCATGGATCAAGCGCAAGACCGATGAGGCCCGCATGGCCAATATTTTGGCTGTGACGGCCGAAGTGCTTCGTAACATCGCGATCATGACACAGCCGTTCATACCAGACGCATCGGGCAAGCTTCTCGACCTTTTGGCGGTGGCTGGCGATGCGCGTAGCTTTGCCCAAGTTAGCGAAGCTCATCGTTTGACACCGGGCACGGCTTTGCCACCAACCGCGCCCATCTTCCCCCGCTATGTCGAAGCAGAGGAGGGGGCCGCTAAGCCCGCCAAAGCCTGATGCTCATCGACACCCATTGCCATCT
>CAIUDK010000028.1 GCA_903897875.1 uncultured Hyphomicrobiales bacterium | reverse complement strand
TTTTCGGGCTTTGGCGGCGCTTTGATCTTCATTCCGCTGTGCTCAACCATTTTTGGGCCCAAAGTCGGCATCGCCATTTTTTATCTTGTGGATTTGGTGTCGGCCACGCCCTTTGGCTATGCCGTCATGCCCAAATGCAAATGGCGCGAGATTGCGCCCATGATTTGCGGCCATCTCATCGCGCTGCCGCTGGGCACTTGGTTGCTCATCAACGCGAATCCGTTGGGCATCCGCTGGGGCATGGAGGGCGTTGTCTTCCTCATGCTGATTCTGTTGGTGTCAGGCTGGCGCTATCAGGGCCAACCCACAGCGCCGCTATCGTTTGGTGTTGGCACGGTGGCTGGCGTCATGGGGGCGGCGTCTGGCATTTCTGGCCCGCCGGTTCTGGCCTATTGGCTGGGTCAACGCACCAATGCAGCGATGATCCGCATCAACATCATGGCCTATTATGCGCTGTCATCCTCAGCCACGGATGTGATCTTCTATTTCCGCGGCCTGTTCACTTGGGATGTGGTGATCTACGCCATCCTGACATGGCCCGCCTATATGCTGGGCCTGCGCGGTGGACATAAATTGTTCCACCGCTCCACGGATAAAATCTTCCGCGTGACGGCCTATGTGCTGATTGCCATCTCGGCCATCATCAGCCTGCCGTTGTTTGATGAATTTGTTCGCAAATAAATCATCCCGCAAAATATGCGGGATGATTTTGGAAGGGCTTAGCCGCCCATTTTCGCCATAAGCGCATCGGAAATCTCGAAGTTTGCATAGACGTTTTGCACGTCGTCATTGTCTTCGAGATTGCCGATTAGGCGCAGGATTTTTTCGCCCGCCTCATCATCGACCATGATGGTGTTTTGTGGCTTCCAGATCAATTTTGACTTACGTGGCTCACCAAATTTGGCTTCCAACGCCTTAGCCACATCGTTGAGCTGCTCCAGTGACGTGATGACCTCATGACCCTCGTCACCCGATACAACATCATCCGCGCCAGCCTCAATCGCGGCTTCCATCACAGCGTCTTCGGAGCCAACCTTGGTGTCAAACTCCACCGAGCCAACGTGATCGAACATGAAGGAAACAGCGCCCGTTTCAGCCAAGGCCCCGCCGGCCTTTGTGAAATAAGAGCGGACTTCGCCAGCGGTGCGATTGCGATTATCTGTCAGCGCTTCAACGATGACGGCCACGCCACCGGGCGCATAGCCCTCGTAACGAACTTCATCGTAATTATCGCCCTCGCCGCCAACAGCTTTCTTGATGGCGCGCTCAATATTGTCCTTGGGCATGTTTTCAGCACGCGCGGCAATGATGGCCGCACGCAAGCGCGGGTTCATCGCTGGATCAGGCATGCCCAACTTGGCAGCAACCGTGATTTCGCGTCCAAGCTTGGCGAAGACTTTGGAGCGGATCGCATCCATCTTGCCCTTCTTGTGCATGATATTTTTAAACTGACTATGGCCTGCCATTGCTGCCTCTATCGTGGCCGGACCCCAAAGGAGCTGCGTATTGCAACCCATTCACGACCCGCAGAAATCTGCGGGCCTTATACGCAATGATGGAGGGAAAATAAAGAATCCCCGAAAATATCCACCCCTTAGATGCCCTTGGCCTTCAAAGCGTCAGCAATTTCATCCAAAACGCCCAGATCATCGATGGTGGCTGGCGCTGACCATGGATCATGATCGGCTATCTTTTTCATCGTGCCACGCAGGATCTTGCCCGAGCGGGTTTTGGGCAGGCGATTGACCGTGAGGGCAATTTTGAAGGCCGCCACCGGGCCGATCTTGTTGCGCACCAGCGCCACAATTTCCTTCTCAATCTCAATCGGCGAGCGCGTGACACCCGCCTTCAAGACCACAAAGCCGCAAGGTTGCTCGCCCTTGAGCGCGTCCTTGATGCCAATCACGGCGCATTCAGCCACATCTGGATGCGAGGACAAAACCTCTTCCATGCCACCCGTCGAGAGCCGGTGACCGGCCACGTTGATGATGTCGTCGGTGCGGCCCATGATGTAGACATAGCCATCCTCATCTTTGAAGCCCGCATCGGCTGTTTTGTAAAAGCCGGGGAATTCATCAAGATAGGATTCCTGCATACGGGCATCCTGCTGCCAAAGTGTCGGCAGACAGCCCGGCGGCAATGGCAGCTTGATGACGATGGAGCCCATCTGGCCATTGGGCACAGGCTTGGCGGATTCATCCACAATTTGAATGTCGTAGCCGGGCATCGGCACAGTCGGCGAGCCATGCTTGACGGGCAACATGCCAAGGCCCAACGGATTGCCAACAATGCCCCAGCCCGTTTCGGTCTGCCACCAATGATCGATCACTGGCACACCCAAAATGCGCTCGGCCCAAGCCACCGTATCGGGATCAGCCCGCTCGCCAGCCAAGAACAAAGAGCGCAAATGTTTGGTGGAGTATTTTTTCAAAAACTCCGCATTTGGATCTTCTTTCTTGATCGCGCGGAAGGCCGTGGGGGCTGTGAACAGCGACACCACATGATGCTCTTCAATAACGCGCCAGAATGCGCCAGCATCAGGCGTGCCGACCGGCTTGCCTTCATAGACAACGGTCGTCGCGCCATGCAGCAGCGGCGCATAAACAATGTAGCTATGGCCAACCACCCAGCCCACGTCAGACGCCGACCAGAACACTTCGCCCGGCTTAATGTCGTAGAGATTGGACATCGTCCATTTCAACGCCACCATATGACCGGCATTGTCGCGCACAACACCCTTGGGGATGCCTGTCGTGCCGGATGTATAGAGAATATAGAGCGGATCAGTGCCCAGCAGCGGCACACATTCCACGGTCACGCCTGCAGCCTTAGCGGCAGAAACGCGCGAGGCCCAATCATGGTCGCGCCCTTCCAGCAATTTGGCGGTGGATTGTGGACGTTGAAAAAGCACAACGGAGGAAGGCTTGGACGAGGCCAATTCAATCGCTTCATCCAGCAAGGGCTTGTAATGGACCACGCGGCCCGGCTCGATACCGCACGAGGCGGTCAGGATCAGTTTGGGCTTGGCGTCATCAATACGCGTCGCCAGTTCCTTGGCCGCAAAGCCGCCAAACACGACCGAGTGAACCGCGCCAATGCGCGCGCACGCCAACATGGCAAACAAAGCTTCGGGGATCATCGGCATATAAATGACGACGCGATCACCCTTGGTGACACCTTGAGCCACCAGAACGGCGGCCAGCGCCTGCACCTCTTCTAACAGCTCACCATAAGTGATTTTGCGCTGCGAATTGGTGACGGGGCTATCGTAGATGATGGCGTTCTGCTGGGCGCGACCGCCGGCCACATGGCGATCCACCGCGTTCCAGCAGGTGTTGCACAGGCCATCGGGAAACCAGCGCCCATAGACACCAGCCTTGGGGTCAAAAATGGTCGATGGCTCGCGAAACCAATCGATCTCTTTGGCAGCACCCGCCCAAAAGGCTTGCGGATCGCTTTGCCATTCGCCGTAAACTTGCGCATAACGGCTCATCATCGTGTTCTCCCCCAGAAAGCTCGCCAACACTTTTGCGGCTCATGGGCCCGCAAATCAACGGTGTCGGGATTAGCTTTTAGGCGGAGCAGCTCCCCCAAAGCTCTGCAAAAGCCCCGCAAAGACAGGCCAAAGGCGCGTCATGATTACGGATTGGTTCTTTTATCTGGTCGCCACACCCGCTGTTATGCTCTTGGGAATGACCAAAGGTGGGTTCGCGGGCATGGGAATCCTCTCCCTGCCTCTATTGACCCTCGCCGTCTCTCCCGTTCAAGCCGCCGCCATTTCCCTGCCCATTCTGATGGTTCAGGACGTTGTGAGCGTTTGGGCGTTTCGAAAAAGCTTTCACCGCAAGAATATCTTGTTCTTGCTGCCCGGCGGTCTGCTGGGTGTGGGGCTAGGCACTGTGTTCGCCGCCCAAGTCTCGGATGGAGCCATCAAGCTGCTGATGGGCGTGATCGCGTCGGGCTTTATTTTGCTCATCTGGCTACGCGGCAAAAAGGGCGCCGATCAGGCCACCCGACCCTCTCTCGTGAAGGCCACGATCTGGGGCACGCTGTCGGGATTCACCAGCTTCATCACCAATTCAGGCGGCCCGCCGCTGCAAATCTATCTTTTGCCCCAAAAGCTGCCGCCGCAAGTTTACGCGGGCACATTCTCGCTTTTGTTTGCGATTTTGAACTATGTGAAATTTGCCGCCTTTCTAAAACTCGGCCAAGTGTCGCAAACAAATTTAATGACATCGGCTGTTCTCTTCCCACTGGCCATTGCCTCCACCTTCGTGGGCGTTTGGCTTGTGCGTCGGATTACGGGCGAAAAATTTTATGCCATCATTTATGCACTCACCTTCATCATCGGCCTGCGTTTGATTTACGAAGGCATTCTTGAAGTGCTTGCCTCGTTCAACCTTATTTAGACATTCAAGCGCATACATTTGGCCATTGAGAGGCTGAATGAATATTTTGCGCAACGGAAATTGGCTCACACGAGATCGGCTGACATCCTATCCGCCCCTGTTCATCGTGTTCTACCTTCTGGGCTTTGCAGCGATTGCTTTCACGGCGCATGGTCTTCTGGATTATCAGGACCGACCGCTGGGGAGCGATTTTGCCGCTGTCTATGCCGCAGGAACTCTGGCACGCGATGGCACACCAGAGCGTGCCTATGATCTGTTGGCTCTTCTTACCCAAGAGCGTGATTTATTTGGCCAAGAGACGGCTTTGTTCACTTGGAATTATCCACCCTATTTTCTCAAAATCGCCGAATGGTTCGCAGCCCTGCCCTATTTAGCTGCCCTTGGTGTTTGGCAGGCTTTGACGCTTGGTTTGTTTTTGTTCAGCGCGCATCAAATTCTGCCGCTACGCATCATTGCACCACTCGTGCTCGCTTTTCCGGGAACCTTCACCAATCTGGGCCACGGACAAACGGGCTTTGCTGTCGCGGGACTTTTGCTGCTAGGCGCAACGCAATTGGCAAAGCGCCCCTATCTGGCCGGTGTTGCTTTAAGCCTGCTCATCTTCAAGCCGCATTTTGCCTTTGCGCTGCCGTTGGCCCTTTTGGCTGGTGGCCATTGGCGCGCCATTTTGTCAGGCGCGGCAACGTTTTTAAGCCTCACAGCCCTGACCTTTTTGGCCTATGGCGCAAGCGTCTGGCAGGCGTTTTTGACGCATTTAACTCAGACGCAAAACCAAGCGCTTGAATATAGCGACACCGGTTTTGAAAAATTGCAATCCACCTTCGCCGCCATCCGCTTGATGGGCGGCTCGGTCAGTTTCGCTTATGCAGCACAGATCACAATTTCCATTGTGATGATGGCAGGTGTGATGTGGATTTGGGCGCAACGCGATTTGGATCGTCGCATTCAATTCGCAGCTTTATTGGTCGCGAGCCTGGCTGCAGCGCCTTATAGTTTTGATTATGACATGATGTTGCTAGGCGCAGCGCTCCTCTGCATGGTGGCTTATGAGATGGAGCAAGGTTTTCAGCCTTGGCACAAGTCGGCTTTGTTTCTTGTTTGGTTGGCACCTGCCCTTGCGCGACCCTTTGCAACCGCGACAGCATTGCCGCTGGGCCTATGTCTGATTTTTCTCATGGCCGGACTTGTTTTTCAGCTTGCGCAGCGAGCACATAAAAAACCCGGCCTGAAAAGCCGGGTTTAAGAAAGGTGTCGGCTGACAAATAATGCAAGCCTTGTTACTTGAAGCCTAGTGCAGCTTTTCCAATGTCTTTAATCGCAGCTTCTCAATCTCATCTCTGAGAAGGAGTTTTTTGCGTTTCAAATCGCTGATGTGGATGTCACTGATTGAGGGATGAAGTAACCCCGTCTCGATCTCTTTATCGAGAGCCTGACGACGACGCTCGAGCTCAACGAGATGGTTCTGCAACGACATCCGTACCTCCTATAAACGTTTGCGACGCTTTGATGTTATCATTTCGTCTCGTCGATACGAATCAAAATCAAATAATTGCAACTTGTTCACATGACTCATCCAAGATGGTTC